>JANQEB010000001.1 GCA_028278605.1 Candidatus Gastranaerophilales bacterium | reverse complement strand
TTCCTTAAAATTTATAGAAAAGAGGCGCGCGGCTCTGCGTTAGCGGGAGCATAGCCTCATTCATGCAGCCGCGCGCCCTCCTCCGGGGCGGGCTGGGAGGGCGTTTTAAGGAATTTTTAAAAATAACTAACCCGTCATTGGGGTTAAATAACTCGAGTTAAATATAATTTAATAAATTTTTACCAAAAATTTTTGGCAGTGATCAATTAATGACTGATAAGAATTTTTCCTTGTCGTCATTGCGAGGAGTGAAACGATACTTCGGCTTCGCTCAGCACAGGCTCCGCAATCCACTTGAGTTTATTTGGTGATGGATTGCTTTCGCCCGCCCCGCCCATGGCGGGTACCGGGCTCGCAATGACGTTGTTCATCAGTTACAATATTACCACTGCCAAATTTTTAAAAATTACCTGGCAGCCTGTCTTTTATATTCTTATCAACCACCAGAAGCGCACCATTTCCAACAAACTGCTCAAGGGCAACCCGTTTATTAAAAATTTCCTGCTTTGCCTTTAGTTTTGCCTCAACAATTTCCTCATAAAATACATTTGCCACGCAAGTCAACTCAGGAACTGTTTCCTGAACAATATTCAGGTAATGCTCATTCTCTGCGGCTGTTTTATTAAGGCTATTAAATGCAATGAGCGAGTTTAAATATTCATAATAAAGTATCACCAGTTTTTCCTGAAGAGCGTCTGTTTCCTGCGCAAGCATAACCAGGTCAGTATCAGTTACTTTAGACAATTTTGCGCTTAACCGGCTGTTATCATCAGAAAGCACGGAGTTTAAAAGCCCGCCGCCAAACATCGCGCTTCCTGCCGTTAGCGGGTCCCCAAGGCCCAGTCCTACTATTGGCGCTACACTGGCAATAGGGGAAAGTATCTTCTTAACTGCGCTTGCCTTTTCAATTTTGCCTTCCGGGTTTGACAGTTTTAGAATTGCAAATCTTATAGTTTCGCTTTTTTCAACAGCCGCAGCCCATAAAATCCTGAGATCAGGCAGAATGTCTTTCTTCTCTTCTTCAAGCTCAAAGCTGATTTCGCAGGAAATTACGTGTGTATCCTCGTTTAAATAATCAACTTTGCCGGCTTCAACTTTAGGCTTGTTTTCACCTTTAAGTTGTTTTACGGCTAAATTTTTCGTCTCTTTAAAGTCCTCAGCCAGGCAAAACCTTCCAAGGCTCAATTCATTAACAGCTTCAACCCCGGCAAGCCTCTCAAGCTGCAGCCTGCTTAGCTTTATTTTTTGCCTGAATTCCACTTCAGTTTTTGCGGCTTTATCATAAAGAGCTTTTGATGTCAGAATTTGCGTTAAATTTTCAGACTCTAAAGCGCCGGAATAAGCTTTGTTATGTTTAACAACATTTTCTCTTACGGTTTTATAGGCCTCTAAATTACCTTTATATGCGTAATAATTTTTTATAACCCTGTCTTGAAGGTCTTCAACCAGTCTTGCAAGGTGAATGAGCTCTGTATCAGTTAACGGCATTTCTTTTGGCATAGTTTTGTTATTTATAACCCTGCCTGCAAGGGATCCCCCTGTGGAAGTCGCGCTGGCAGTAAGAGGGTCAGACCCTAAAAGCCCCGGCAGCATACAAGCGCCGCTTATCAGTGTTGATATTGTCTTTGCCATGCGTGAAGAATTGATTTTTCTTTGCTCAGCAGGAAGCGACAGCTTTTTCAGCGCAAATTTTATAATAGGGTTTCTTTGCACAGTTGATTCCCACAATATTTTTATATCTTCTATATCAAGCTTTTTCTGGGCTTCAAGGTAGTGTTTTAAAACATCTTCTTTTGAAGTAAAAAGCTCATCATTAAGCTGTTTTACAGGTTTATTCAGCTCAATCCTCTTTTTGCTTTCACGCTTTAAGTCAAGATTAACCTCATTAGGGTTGAGTCCTGATATGTAAGAATTTTCATCTCCGGGAAGCGGTATATAATCAGTCTTTGCGGCATATGCCGATTGACAGAAAGCAAGTGAGGTAAATATTATAGCCAGATATAAATTTTTCAAAACTTCCTCTCAGGTCCGTAAAAATTTTAAAAGGATTTAATTATTACTCCTCATATTTAACGTTATAACATCTTAAAAAATATGTAAATAAACCGGTTGAAAATTTAATATTCTACACCCGGGTAAATTTAGTTTTTTTCAGGAAGTCCTGCATAAATGAGGTTGTGCTCCCGCTAATACAGGCATGAATGAGCTTTTTAAAAAATGAAAATATTTCCTTTTTTAATACTCCCGCTAACGCAGACATGAACAAGGCCATGCTCTGGCTCGTTATAAAAAAAAATATACCTGCAAATATAGTCCGACAAGGGAACAAATAAAAAGTCAAAATATTAAATCATTAATATAATGTCTTTTTGGAGCGGGCAAGATAAATTGCGATGAGAGATTTAATATTCAAAAAAATATTTATTCCCTTTTACCATTATATTTACAGAAACAACAGCAGGGTAAAAGCATACAAAAAACTGATAAGAAGAGACCTCTTATCCTATGATGACCTGCTTTTTATCCAGTGGAAAAAATTAAAAAAATTAATAAACTATTGCTATAAAACAATTCCTTATTACCAGAAATTATTTAACAGCCTGGATCTGCATCCTCTTGATATAAAAACACTTAAAGACTACAGGAGCATTCCGGAATTTAACAAATTATCAATAGTTGAAAATAAAAATGAGCTTATAAACCCGGAACTGGCCCAAAAAAACTTAATTATTAACTATACAACCGGATCAATGGGGATTCCGGCTAAAATTTACCGTTCTTTAGATGACCAGGAAAACATTTGCGCTCTAAGGGCACGTTCAAATTCCTGGTGTGGCTGGAACCTGTGGGATAAAACTTTTTGCTTGCTCACTGACCAGAGATACATTAAGCAGGCAGACTCCTTAACAGGCGAGTTTTCAGTGTTTCTTAACAGAAAAAACATTGCTGATACAAAAAACGTTTGCCCGGAGAGAATGTTTTCCTGGGTAAAGCAGATCAGGAAGTTTAAACCGAATTATTTATACGGGTATTCATCACTTCTTGAGGAATTTTCTGTATTTTTAACCAATGAAAATATTAATATAGAAGGGTTAAAAGGAATATTTTCCACTGTTGAGCCTTTAATTCAGAGGGAACTAATTTCTAATGCCTTTAAAGCTCCTGTTTATGATGAATATGGATGCTCAGAAGTTCCCTGCATTGCTCATGAATGCCAAAAAGGGAGCATGCATATTAACATAGATGAAGTTTTAGTCGAGTTTGAGGAAGCAGAAGGCGATTTTGAAGCTAAAAAGCTCATTTGCACACCCCTTTACCTGTATGGAATGCCTATATTAAGATACAATACCGAAGATACAGCCCTGATAAAAACTGAAAGCGATTATTGTGATTGCGGGCTGGCTTATCCTGCGATTAAGCTCAGGGTTTCAAAGGGAAATGATAATCTCATTTCCAGCAACGGAAAACTGGTTTCAGGCGTTGTTATAGCTTCTTATATCCCTGCTGTAACTTCCGGTATAAAGCAGTTTCAGATTGTACAAAAAGATTTATTGAGCATTAAAGTGAAAATTTCAAATTACGAGGGACCGGTAGAAGAAAATGAGCGCAATATAAGGAAGCTGCTCTATGAATTAATGGATACCAGTTCCATAAAGGTAAATTTTGAGTATTACGAAGAGATTCCACCTGATATAAACGGGAATTTACGCCCTGTTATTTCCAATATTGAGAGTAACCTTAGTTATAAGGCAAATATAAGGGCTAAAACCCTTAATTAGGTATAATCTCAGACTCCACACCAAAATTTATAGAAAAAAGGCGGCGGCTACTTGAATAAAGCTGGACTCCTACTTACGCATAGCTTCCGTCCTCCTTCAGGGTTTACTGGGTAGGCGTTTTAAGGAATTTTGAAAATGGGAATGCTACCCAATGATTTTCCACCCTGCAAAACAGGTGGATAGTTGAGAGGACTTTTGCCTGGTTCAATAAGGAACAAACAAAAAGTTTTTACATCTGTTTTGTATTTTACGTCATCCTGAGCCAGCTCGCCCTGCGAGCTGTGCCGAAGGATCTCAAGGTCTAAAA
>JANQEB010000253.1 GCA_028278605.1 Candidatus Gastranaerophilales bacterium | reverse complement strand
TAGAGAATCGAAAAGAGGCGGAGCCTCTTTTCCACCTATAGGGTGGCTGTGGGTGGGTTTTGGCAAATGTTGCATGTATGCAATTAGAGATTCGAGTTAATTAATGATTAGGTATAAACTTAAAGATATCCAGAGCTTACCTGACCAAAGAGGTATTGATATCCAGTATGTAGGCGTAAAAAACGTTGAAGTCCCGCTTATAATTCAAAGAAAGGACAGCACAGACCAGGTTGTCAGCGCAAAAGCAACTATGAGCGTGGCTTTGCCTAAAGAACACCGCGGCACTCATATGTCCCGTTTCATTGAAATCCTGGGCGAGTGGGGACAGAAAAACCTTCTTGGGGTTGATATAGAAGGTTGCCTGGAAGCAATAAGCACCAGGCTCGAAGCAAGAAGCGCAAGGTTAAAGTTTAAATTTAAGTACTTTATAGAAAAAACAGCTCCTGTTAGCGGTTTAAAAAGCCCTATGGGTTATGACTGCTCTTTTGAGGGAATCCTGGTTAACGGCAAATACAGCTTTGTGCTGGGAGTCGAAGTTCCTGTAACTACATTATGCCCATGCAGCAAGGAGATTTCTGATTACGGAGCGCATAACCAGCGCACGCTTGTTAAATTAAACGTGAGTTATGACGCTGAAAAAATGGTGTGGATTGAGGATTTAATAGGGCTTATTGAAAAATGCGGCAGCAGCCCTATTTTTCCCCTGTTAAAAAGAGAAGATGAAAAATATGTAACTGAACTTGCCTATAACAACCCTAAATTTGTAGAGGACATCCTGAGAGAGGTGATTTCCCGGGTGAGAAATATTGATGAGTTAACCTGGTTTGAAGTTGACTGCGAGGCTTTTGAGAGTATTCACACCCATTCAGCATGGGCTTATCACCAGGAAAACAAATAACTCCGGTTTTTGTAAAAACCTGGTCTGCTTTTAATAAGAATTACAAAAATTTTTTCACATTTATATCAGCACCATCATTCAGGTTATGCAGAAGCGCCATATAATTGCTGATGCGAAGAGAATTTAAACTATTACCGGAAATGCATATTTGCTCTAAACTGATTTTTTCTTCTTCATTTCCTGTTAGCTTTAATTTTTCCTCAAGAAGCTCTCTCAGTTTTTTTTCTATACTTTTTCTTTCTTTCAGCAGTTCTTGCCCGTCAAAATGAAGAGTTTCAGCAATAGAACTGTCAATACTGTCTAAAAATTTCAACAGGTTTAACTTATCATCTATTTCACTCAAAGATTGCTTGTAGCATACTATTTCATCATTAACTATCTGAAGATTCTTATTTGACAATTTAATACTCCAATATATAAAGCTTATAAATTACAGGGGGTTACATTGGCTTTCTATCTTTAATATATAATTATAATATAATATTTAAATCCTAATTTAATCATGATTTATGGCGATTTATAGAGCGATTTATTTCACTCTCGAATTAACGGGATGCTAACCCTAAAGTGCTAACCCCAAATAAAAAGGTTAGATATATTGATACTTTGAGTCCCGATAAAGTAACTAACTTGAATTGCTAATTAATTTTCCTTATGTCATTGCGAGGAGGGCACAAACCCTTCAGTGAAGGGGTTGTGCCCGACGTGGCAATCCATATAACTGAAATGTTTTTAAGGAACAAACAAAAAGTTTTTACATCTGTTTTGTATTTTATGTCATCCTGAGCCAGCTCGCCCTGCGAGCTGTGCCGAAGGACCTCAAGGTCTAAAACGGTGAGATCCTTCGCCCGCCCCGCCTATGGCGGGAGGCGACTCAGAATGACGAAATGAGTAAAAATTTTTTGTTACCTACTTAATTAAGTAAAGACTATGAATATTCTCCTAAAAGCAATGAAGGTATGATTTATTTGGCTATGTTACATTTGATGCTCAGACGTTTAAGCAGATAAAGTACTTTTCAGACTACCTCTCAGATCACTATATTTGTATTTTTAACCGGACAGGCTCTAAATTTATACTTTGAAAACCTGTTTTTATTAATTGACAAATGGGCTCAAACACTATAAATTTAACAGAATGCTTCTGAATTTGTATTTAGTTGCTTTAAACTTAAAAATTTATTTTTGCATAAAATGGTTAAAATGCCATCAAGCCAAGCTATAAGCCGGCAGAATGTATCCAGGTTTATCTATTCTGACAGGTTCAGGGAAATACTGACCTGGTCAGTTCCTCCGGTAACACCATTTTTCAGGTACCTTATAGACAAAAAGGACTCTTTTGAAAAGAATAAAGAGAATCCGAAGTTTCAAAAAAAACAAAAAAAACTGTTAAAACGGGATTTGATAAGAGATGCCTCTATAATTTCACTGGGAACAGCATTTTACTTTACCAGCCTTATTGCTATAGACCGGACTTTAAAGTATACAACTAAATTAAGCAGGCCTACCAGGAAATTTACGGCATTTCTTGGCGCTTTAGGTTTAAATGTGGTTTATCTTGCCGCTATAGCAACAAAGATTTCCAAGCTGTTTATTGTAAAGCAGGCCCAGAAGGATCCTGAACTAAAGGAATACATTGCCTCACAGCCTATAAGCCCTGATACAAATTTTAAGCCAAATAAAAATTCATTAGACCTGATTGCCTAAAAGCATTGCAGTATCTGGTCTTCTCTCCGGTTTTGCCGGGGGAAATTACACTGTCTTTTTTAAGACCGTTTTTAGTATTTTATGAAACAAGCATTAAGTGAGATTTTTTGGATAAATCTCTTGACTTAGTTAATTCAACTACTCTTTGCTGGATATATGCCAGGTTTTCACTACCGGGGTTGAGTTTTAAGTATTTTTTATAGTATCTTAGAGCGGTCCGGGTATCTTTTAGTTTATCAGAGCTGATTGCAATGCCTAAATATGCCCTTGAGAATGAAGAATCAATTTTTATCAGTTCTTTAAATACTTTAATAGCCTGTTTGTATTGATCCAGTTTCATGTACAGGCCTCCCAGGTTGTTGTATGACTTGATATGATCAGGGAAGTCCTGAATAATTTTTTTGTATTCCCGAACCGCCTGTTCATTCATATTGTTCAGCTCATAGGTAAAAGCCAGGTTAAATTTTGCCTCAAAAAAGTCCGGGCTTAATTGTAAAGCCCTTTTATACTCTTTTATTGCCATGGAAAATTTTTTGTCAATGCAATAGCAGCATCCAACTTCAAAGAAAAGTTCTTTATGGAAAGGACTTATGCTTTTAGCTTTATTAAAAGCGCTGAGAGCACTTTTGATATAACCGGTTTGCTTATACGAATAAGCAAGTCCCACATAAGTATCAGGGTTTGTATCATCATATTTTAATGAATTCAGGTACTCATCAATAGATTCCCAAAAATAATTTTTAATTCTGAGTGCATCAGCTTTTACAAGGTGTCTATAGGCTTTATTATCATTTTCAAGTAAAGGCCTTTCGGTTTTGTTCAAAAATTTTTCAAACTTTTCTTTAGAAAAGCCGCTATTAACAATAACTCCCATAAATCCCCCGAGTAAAAATCAAAACTGTTAAAAAATTTGAATTACAATATTATTTTAAATTTATTTTCAAATTAAAGAATCAACCTAAGGGTGTAAATTTACACTTAATAAAAATTCATATTCTATTGACAATTGAGCATTTTTTATTGACAAACTCTAAATTTCTTGTATTATTAATACTTATATTAATATTAAAATTTCAAGACTTTAGGAAATGGTATTGTCTAAAACTATATTCCCCATTTTTTAAAAAAAGGCAAATACAAAAATTCAGTCGATCTAATTAATCAGACAAGGCTCGAGGCATTTATGCAAAACAAAAAAAATTCTATGAAGTACAAAGTATTTAACTTTGAGAACGGTTCAACAGCCGTACCAGACAAAAATAGCTTTCTATATGAACTGGCTCTGAAAAGAGGAAAAGACCGGGGGTGGTATCCGCAAACCTGGACTATTAAGGACTACATGAAACATTTGTTCAATAGAAATATTGAGTCAGTCTTCTAATTTATTAAAACTTTGTTCGTGCTAAAATAATCTTGGCCGTGCTACACGGGGAACTAGCGATGCCCTGAACCTGCAATCGCTTTAGCAGGGTGGACAGCCTGCCGTGAGGCCGGAATGGTTACGGTCGGCATTAATTTTAATCGATGAAAGCCTGGTCTGACACGGCGAAAGCTGGTGAACCTGGTCAGGACGGGAACGTAGCAGCCATAAGCCATAACTTTCGGGTGATGCCAGGTAGCCGGGCCGGAGGTTAAAGTTAGTGTATCACGTGGCTATTCTTGTCAAAGACAGGGCACGGTCAACAAAAAAGAGCTGAAGTTAATCAGCTCTTTTTTGTAAGTAGGTAACAAAAAATTTTGGTAGTGGTTAAATTTTTAGTGGTAAATTGTAATGTATGATAAAAAGGTGTGTTACAAGGTCGTGCCAGTAATCTGACTTTGAAAAAGCAAGTGTTTTTCTTGTATAACGTGCTA
>JANQEB010000183.1 GCA_028278605.1 Candidatus Gastranaerophilales bacterium | reverse complement strand
GGCAGTGGTATAAAAATACGTGATTTGTCATTGCGAGCCCGGTACCCGCCATGGGCGGGGCGGGCGAAGCAATCCATCACTAAGTAGACTCAAGTGGATTGCTTCATCGTTTCACTCCTCGCAATGACGTCACGTCAAAAAATACCACTACCAAAAATTTTTTATTTAATCCAAATCAACCACGGTGATTCCGTCACCGCCTTCGCCCTCTTTGCCCGGCCGGAACTTTGACACATAAGCAGAAGTTCTTAAATGCTCCCTGACTTCTTTTCTGAGCTTACCGGTGCCATGCCCGTGGATTATATACACGGGGCTTAAATTAGCCAGCTTGGCCTCATCAAGAAAGTAATCAACCTTGATAAGCGCTTCTTCCGCTGTGTCCCCCCGTAAATCCAGGGTATTATTAGCTTCTCTTTTTTCCAGCTTAAACCCGGCCCTGTGTTTATATTCTCTTTCAGGAGCCTTTTTAGCTGTTTTTGCCTTGAAAATCTCCTGTTTTTTGGCTTTTGTCTTTAAAACCCCGACTTCCACCTGTACATTGTTGTTTTTATCGGGCAGGCTTACTAAAATTCCGTCTTTGCCAATGCTTTTTATAAATACAGAATCCCCTGGCTTAACCTTATCCCAGCTTATGGGTTCATGCTCAGGCTCAAGCATTTGTGATTCCTGGTAACTTAGCTCTTTAGCATCAGCAATAGCCCCGCTAAGTTTTGATAAAGATCCTTTTGCAACCCGTTCGATCCTGTTTTTACGGGCTTCATCAAGGATATGATTTATCTCTTCCCTGGCCTGGAAATACGCCGTGTCAAATTTTTTCCTGTAAACACTTATTATCTTTTTCTTTTCAGTATTTAGTTTCTCTAATTCCCTGTTGTAATTCTGCTCCAGCTCCTCGATTGATTGCTTTTTCCGCTCAATTTCCCTGGCATCTTTGCTGAGCTTTTGCTGTGTATCCTGAAGCCCTTCGAGGACTTTTCCGGTTGGGTCCTTTTTATTCAGGTAATTATGCTTTGCATCCTCGACTATACTCCGGTCAAGACCCAGGTTTCCCGCGATGGAAATTGCGTTACTCTTGCCCGGAAGACCCATAATCAGCCTGTAAGTTGGTGAGAGCGTTTCTGTGTCAAATTCCACGCTGGCGTTGTAGTAACCTTCTTTTGTGTAGGCAAGCGCTTTTAGCTCGCTAAAATGCGTTGTTACCAGCGCAAATGCCCCTTTTTTCCTCATGTCTTCCATAAGAGCTTCTGCAAGGGCGGTCCCTTCCATTGGGTCAGTGCCTGCGCCCAGTTCATCAAGAAGAACCAGGGTATTTTCATCTGTGTTTTTAAGGATTTCAATAATGTTTTTTATATGCCCGGAAAATGTGGATAAACTCTGGATAAGGCTTTGCTCGTCTCCAATATCAGCAAAAACCTTTAAAAACGGATAAATATCAGCTTCATCAGCGGGAATATGCAGCCCTGCCTTTGCCATTAACAGGCATATGCCTATTGTTTTAAGAATTACTGTTTTTCCCCCGGTGTTAGGCCCGGTAATAAGCATTATCCGAAAGTCTTTCCCGATCTCAATATTGTTAGGAACCACTTTATCAACTACTCTTAACAGAACCGGATGTCTTGCATTCTTTATGCAAACCAGTTTTTCAGTGTTAATTGAGGGTTCTGTCGCATTGATTGATATGCTGTATTTGGCTTTTGCAAAAATAAAGTCGATTTCTGTAAGTATATCAAGGTTTAAGCTAAGTGTAGCGGCACATTCTTTTACCTTAGCTGAAAGCTCAGCAAGTATGCGCTTGATTTCCGCGTCAATCCTGATTTCTGTTTCCCTGACCCTGTTGTTTAACTCGACCATGCCCCTTGGCTCAATAAACACAGTTGCCCCGCTGGAAGACACGTCATGCACAATTCCCGGCACATGGGCCTTGTTTTCGACCTTTACAGGAACCACATACCTGTCGTTTCTTATTGTATACACCGGGTTTTGCAAATAAGTCGAGACATCAGGCGAGTTTATAAACCGGTTTAACCTGTCTTTTAAGTTGTCATTTTGGTCTTTTAAGCTCGATGTAAGGCTTTTTAGCGCAGGACTGGCAGAGTCAAGCACTTCGCCTGTTTCATCAAATACCTTAAGAATGCCCTCTTCCAGACCGGGATCCGGGGTTAGCCCCTCTGAAATTCCGCTGATGAACGGGGTTTCATCTTTATATTTGGTGAAAAACGATTTAACCTCCCTTGATGCCTGTAAAGTCCTGCCGATTGCTATTAGCTCGGAATTATTAAGGGTCTGTCCTGTTTTTGCAAGGTTAACTGCTTCATAGATATTTCTTATACCATAAATAGGGGGATAAACTGCCCTGTCAAGAAGCAGTTTTGCCTCAGATGTGTGCTTTAACTCGCGCTTAATTGTTTCTATATCAGAATATATTTGAGTTTCCAGGCAGCGCTGCTTGCCTGTCTCGCTCGTGGAGAACCCTGCCAGGTCTTCAACTATTTTGTCCCATTCAAGGACTTTTAGCGTGTTTTTGTTCATTTTTTAATTTTATCCCGGATAACCGCCTTTCTCCATGAAAAATTTTAAGTAGGTAACAAAAAATTTTTACTCATTTCGTCATTCTGAGCCGCCTCCCGCCATAGGCGGGGCGGGCGAAGAATCTCATTGTTTTAGACCTTG
>JANQEB010000173.1 GCA_028278605.1 Candidatus Gastranaerophilales bacterium | reverse complement strand
TTTTTGACATGACGTCATTGCGAGGAGTGAAACGACGAAGCAATCCATCACCAGGTAGACTCTCAAGTGGATTGCTTCGCCCGCCCCGCCCATGGCGGGTACTGGGCTCGCAATGACAAATCACATATTTTTATACCACTGCCAATTAATTTAACTTAGCGCCGGGTTTTAATACCGGGTTTAAAAAATTTAAATTTATTGAATTTGAAAACTGAATTAAAAACAGCCCTGAAAGGATTACAACAGTCCCGGTAATAGCTGATTGGTCAGGCACCTGGTTCAAAAACAAAAAACCGATAAGCATGGTGAATATCGGGCTTACATAACAACAACAGGACATCGCAGAAACTGAATACTTTAAAATCATTTTTGCCCACAGTAAATAAGCCGCCACTCCAGGGAAAGCCCCTAAGTAAATACCTGTAAGCAATGAATTTACATTAACAGCCCGGATATCACTTATTAAAGAATCCACAAACACCATAAGAGCAAGGGTCCCGCCCCACACAAAATAACAGGTAAGTTCAAACGGTGTATACTTTTTCATTAATTGTTTCTGCTCAAGGTCATACAGGCTTAAAATTATCGCCGCAAGCAGGAATAAAATGGCGCTCCCGCTAAATGAAACACCTTCATTTCCCGCGCCGGAAGCTATTGCCATACCTCCAAAGCATATAGCTATACCTGCCCACTTAAATGTGTTAATAAACTCCTTAAAAAGAAAGAATGAGAATATGGACACGAAAATCGGGTAAGTGCAGATTAAAAGGCTGGAAATTGCTACCGGAGTTGTTTTCTGGCCATAGATCAGCATCAGGTTATACAGGGAAATTCCCATAACACCGCAAATTAATATTAACGGAAGGTCTTTTATATCCGGTAAACGCACTTTCTTAACTAACGATATAAAAAAGAGCAGCACAGAAGCCACGAGAAACCTGAATAATGCCAGGCCCTTAGGGCTAAAATCTTCTAATGCCACTACTATTGCAGTATATGATGATGACCACAAAAAAAACAAAAATGCCACGCTGAGCACAAAAAATAACTTTTTCTGCACAACTAACTCCAATATTAAATTTTTAATCCTAATCTACTTTCAATATACACTTTTTTTTATTTTTTACAACCCTATTTTTTCAAATTATTATTAAACTTCAAAGATTTTTTTTTGGCTATTAATTATATAAACCGGGATATCAAGAATTTACCTTGATAATAGCCTGTTATAATGACTAATACCCGCTCTGAATTTCCTTCTATGCTAATTTATATCTATATAACAGCACCATAATTACTTGTTGAGATTTTTTGCAGCCGACCCTCAATAACCTTGATATTACTGGCTTTTATACACCCGCAACAGGCCGAAGACAGGCTTTATTGGTTATATAATAAGACTATTAAGGAATTTAACCGTGATTATCGCTTGTTATAATAACTATTTAACAGTTGAAATGTTATTTTCGCCTTTTATAGCAGCTAATTACAGCCCCGGACTTAACCGGTAGCTCTTAATTAGTTATAGAGCTTATCTCAGGCATAATCAGGAAAAAAACACAAAAAATATTGCCTGACAGTCGACTACCCTGGTTTCCAATGAAATTACCCCGGCTAACTTTTAAAATAACAAGCAGAGGGGATTAATAAAAATTTTAATTTGTAAATAAGGGGGAGGATTTTGTCTTGTTTAAGAAGAAATCATGGGTTAGTAGTGTAATAACTCTTATTCTGGTTGTTGCACTGAGCTTTTTTGTCAGTGAAAAATCAAAAGCTAAAATACTTTCCGGCATAATTAACGAAGAATATGTTATCAGTGAGTCAGGAATGATTGTGGACCAAAATACCGGCCAGCCAGTTGAAGGCGCAACTGTTTCCATACCTGCAAAAGGCATAGAGACTAAAACAAACCGGTTTGGTAAATTCCAGCTTGATTTCCCTAATTCTTTGCCGTTAATCCTTTCTGTTAAAGCAGACGGGTATAAACCGTTTTCACTGATAATTAACGAAAACCGGCCTCATAAACCTATGAAAATAGCAATTGCCGAGCAGTCAACTAACGAAATTGTCATAGATACCGGCCTGCACCACCTTGGAGATGACAAATTTTCCAGAAGATCGGCTAATTGCAATGATTTTTCAGCCCGGGCATCGGGGACGTATTTTTTTAAGGAATTTTTTGTTGATCAATTTGATCCGCAATATGATGTAGCCCTTGTAATCGGCTCTATAATCGGTATTGATACAAAAAAAGCCCAGTATATGATGCAAAGCGCTGTTAAAACCGCTTCGAGCTCACCGGTGGAAGTGTTTTTTAATTCACACAAAATCGGGGAAATTTCCGTTAACGGAAATAACCATACCTTAAGAGTCCCGCCGGGGCTTGTCAGGATAAATTCATACAACCACGTGAGAATCGAAACAGGAGTAAATTTAGCTTCATCTTCCCGTAAAGATTACGATGATATCGAGTTTATACACCTGGTTTTAGAGTTCAGGTAACCCGTTTAAGCTTTGCAATAAAAAACCCGTCTATGCCGTATTTAGGCTGGAGAATCTGTAATTTCCCGGGAAAAACCTCACCTGCAAACCCCCTGCTTAAAGTGAAATCTTCAAGGCTAAAACCGCTATTTTCACTCAAAAACCTGTTTACCTGCAATTCATTTTCCTCAGGTTCAATGCTGCAAGTGCTATAGACCAGGATTCCACCGGGCTTAAGTTGTTTAGCCGCGTTGTTTAGGATTTTCATCTGCAAAGCTGTTAAACTCTCAATATCCCGGGGATTTTTTTGCCACCTGGCATCCGGTCTTGAGGCTAAAACCCCCGTGTTTGAACACGGAACATCCGCCAGCACCCTGTCAAACTCCCCGCTGAAACAAAATTCGGAAGCGTCCTGTGCAATAACTTTAACTGAGCCTACTCCAAGCCTTTTACAGTTTTCGGAAACCCTTTTAAGACGCTCCGGGTTCATATCCACAGCAGTAATTTCCCCCTTATCTTCCATAAGGGCGGCAATATGTGTTGTTTTAGAACCCGGTGCAGCGCAAAAATCAAGGATTCTTTCACCCGGTTGGGGGTCAAGCACTTCTGAGACAAGAGTTGAGGATTCCCCCTGGACCGCCCAGAAACCCTCTTCATATCCGGGAATTTTTTTTATGTTTCCTGCGTTATTTATTATCAGGCAGTTTTGGCTGAATAAACTTTGCTCAAAGCTGATGCTGTTTTCGGTAAAAAGTTTTAAAAGTTCATCTTTGGATGACTTTAAAGTGTTTATGCGCAGGCTGGTTTTTGAGGGCCTGTTGTTGAATTCACAAATTTTTTCCGTTTCATGCCTGCCGTAAAGCTCAATCCACCTCTTAACCAACCACTCCGGATGAGAATGCTTTATACTTAAAAACTTTATCTCTCCTAACGCTTCTTCCCGCGGGGAAATCCCGGCTCTTTGCCTTATAAAATTCCTTAAAACAGCGTTGACAAAGTTAACCGCGGGTTTATCAATCTTTTTGCATAAATCAACATAGGAATTTACCGCTGCATACCCCGGCCTTTGCAGGAATTCCAGCTCAAATACCCCCAATCTTAAGATGTTTCTTACGTTAGGAGAAAGTTTTCGGAGTTTTTTGGAAGAAACTTTATCTATGTAACAGTCCAGTGTGATTTTATGCCTCACAGCACCTGCAACAGTATTTTTCAGCTCTGAAGGACTATTTGTTTTTTGGGCAAAATCATTAAACACCTCATCAAAATAGTTTTTGTGCTCAAGTATTTTGACCAGGCATTTTAAGGCTGCCAGCCTGACATCCATGGAAACTTTCGTCCTTATTATCTCTTACAGCCAATTAAAGAAAAAAGTTTCCGGCCGACATTTTTCTTTGTTTCCAGCGAATCCTTCCCTTGCTGCTGCGCTTTAAATACCAGTTCCGCAACATCACCGGGAATTGAAACGGATTTTTTCGGGACTTCAATATCCTTTGTCTCTTTTGTATGGACATAACCCGGATTAGCCGTTAAAACCTGCACGTTAGAAGTAGTCAACCTTGCTTTTATTCCTTCCAGCTGGGAAGTAAAACCCCGCTTCGCGCTTGTGTAAGTGTAGCATTGCTGTGCGTTTTCCTCACCTATAATTGAACCTGTGCCGATAATAAAGCCTTCTTTTTTCCCCTCAAAGTCATTTGCAATTATGTTTAATATTGAGACAAGGCCTGTGTAGTTTGTATCAATAATTTTTTTAGCTTCCAGAAAGTCTTTTTGGGAACGTTTCTGCTCACCAGTATAGTTTACTGCTATAACAACTCCTACCGGCGGGTGCTCAAGGTTTTTATAAAAATTCCTGTGTGTATAGAATTCTAGGACATTAAACTTATGGACCTGAATATCAGCACCACACATATCAGTAAGGTATTCTTTTGTTTCTTCCATTTCATCAGTATCTGTATCAGCCAGGTAGATATTGTAACCTTCAAAAGCGTATTTTTCCGCCAGGGCTTTTCCCAAATCCGAATTGGCTCCCAGTATAAGCACATACCCCATTAGTTTATACCTCTTATTTGTCTATTGATACTTTAATAATAACGCAAAAAATTTAGTTTCTGTCTGATTATTGATTATAAATTAATGTTTAGCTTCGTTACTTATAAAATTATTATACCAAAATCATATAAATTAACAGTTTGTAAACTATGGTTAATAAAGTTTACGGGGTAACTGCTCAGGTCGTTTAATATCAGTCATTGCGAGGAGGGCACAAACCCTTCAACGAAGGGTTTGTGCCCTCCTCGCAATGACATAAGAGTAAATTCGCAGGTTGGGTTAAAAAATTCTATTTTTTAACCCAACATCAAATAATGCGGATTTAAAACTGTTGGGTCAATTTACAAAATTGACCCAATCTACCCAACTCGATTTTAGTAAAAATATGCTTGTATTTATTGCTATAACTAACTTTAAGACAGGTGGAAGCAAAAGTGCAAGTTCCCCTTTGTTTTTTCAAGTAGGGAAGTTGTACGGAAAAAGATATTACTCATAAGTAAGATGAAAATCTTTAAATAATTTATCTTCAATTTGTTTTGAAATCTTAATATTTTCCTTGAGCTTGTCACTAACCATCAGAAGCATAGGTTGCATATCATAATCTATAAAATTATCGTACATCATCTCAGACAAAGTTGACATTTGCTCAAGTATTGCTAAGTTCTTTTCATTTAGGTCGACTATTTCTATTAAGATTTTTTTCATAAAACTATCCTTATGTATTCAACATTGTACATTTATATTGAATATATTAAACTGGCTACTTATATTTGTCAAGTTATAGGTATAATCGTACAATATTAATTAATCAAGGAGAAATAATGCCTGTACGAGAAGAAGTAAAATCATTATTGGGAAAAGAGCTTTATACTTTAACAGAGTTAGCTAATTTAATGACTGAAAAAACAGGACAAAAATACACTTTGCAAAGTCTTTCTCAAAAACTAAGAAGAGGTACATTATCCTTTAATGAAGTTGAGATTATTGCAAAAATATTAGGCTACAAAATTAACTTTGATAAAATTGGAGATATCACTTGATAGGTAAAATTGGCAAATTTGTCCACCGATTATCAAGATCCCTGATAAAAATTGTCAAACCGACTGAGAAATAATAAAAAGAAACAGAGGCTATATTTTATAGCCTCTGTCCTGTTAACCTGGGGTGGAAGGATTCGAACCCTCGAATGGCGAGACCAAAACCCGCTGCCTTACCACTTGGCGACACCCCATTATTGCCTGGTAGTATTTATTTTATTAAACCTTTAATATTATTGTCAAGAAAGACTTAACCTCTTCTTAAACCGTATTTTTACTTAAGGACTATAAATCATCCTGCTTAATTTCCTTTTTTGGGTCAACAATACGTAAATGCCTCTTGCTTTCAACGTAAAAACCGCAGTTTGTAACATACATAACATCCTCAAGAGAAACCATACCAAGTCCCAGAGCTTGTAAAAGCGGACATGCCACTCCTTTTTTGAAATTTTTACAGCTCATGCACTGATCTTCTTTTTCTACGAAAACTTTTCCGTCTTCACAGTACATTTTTACCCTTCAGCTTTCAGAACTTGTACTTAAATTAAAATATGATACAGCTAAAAAAATAATTATTAATATAAACTAGTATTATAAAGTTAACTTGATTTATATTAAAACTCATTAATTTTTGTTAAGCTTCCTCTTCTTCGTTTTCACTTTCAAGATAAGAAATTATTTTTTCGAATTCCCTGTCGTCTTCAATAGTTTCGAAAGTATAGCTCTCATCATCCTTATTAAGCCTCATGACAACAACTTCTTCTTCTTGCTCTTGATCAGCCTGATTTTCTTCATCAATATAAACCAGAAGTCCGTATTCTTTTCCATCAAGCTCCATGATATCAATTAGCTCAAAGTTGTAAATTTGGCCGTTCTCATCCTGGGTTTTTATGACTCTGCTCTGCTCAGAACCGTTGTTTCCTGACATGTTATTCTCCTTTATCCTATGATTTTCTGTTCAGAAATTGCTGTAGAATTAATATAGCAGAAGAGATATCAATAAGCTCTTTTTTTCTTGAGGGTTTTTTACTCTGTTCTATAAGGGCTTTTTCTGCTATTTTGCTGGTCAGTCTTTCGTCTTCCAGTTCAATATTTATAGAAATATTATTTTTTATCAACTTTAAATAGGATAACACATCTTCAGTTTGAAAACCCAAAGACCCGTCCATGTTTTTTGGAAGCCCGGCTACAATCAAGTCCACATCATATTCTTCACATATTTTTTTAATTTCATTTACAGAATCAGTTTCAGGTTTTCTTAATATAGCTTTTAATGGCTGGGCGGAAATTCCCAGAGGGTCGCTGATAGCAATTCCTATTCGTTTTGTGCCTATATCAAGCCCTAAAGTCCTTTTATAACTCATTAATCCTGATGCCTAATTCCCGCATAAAATTTCTATAATTTCTTCAATGTTCTGTTTTTCGTATTCCCGCTTAACCGCAGAAGCTTGGCCTGTTTTTTTTCTCAGGTTCCAGGGGTTTTTGCTCTGTTGCTCCTCATTATAAATATTGCTCTGATACCTTATTAGCCCTTCCAGAATGGTTTTTTTGACCACTTCTCTAAAAAACAGGTTATCACTTATGTCTGCATTGTTATCAGGGTCAATTAACCCGGCATGTGCGGCTGCAATGTTTCTAAAGCGGTCAAGTTCCTCAATATTAAAAAGGAAAGCTATATTTTGGAGCCTGGACTTATATATTTCTCTTAAATCCCTGGTAAAAAGCATTCCCATAAGGTTTTCCAGCTCAGACTCCAGGAATTCCCCCAATTCCCGGCGGTTTTCCAGATAGAATTTTTTGTTTTCAACAAGCTTATTAACTACTTGCTCAAGGTTTTCGGCAATAGAGGGGTGGTCTTCGTCCTCAAAAAACCAGTGGTTAAAATCAGGGAATTTATAAAGCAAGTGTCCTTCAGCCAGAGCCTTTTCATCAGCCCATTTACTTGTTGCCTGCTCAACCTCAGCCGGCTCAAGCGGTGTTATGTCGCTTAAAAGAGGCTTCCAGGCCACGTATTCATACGGAATGGGCGAATTATTGGTTTTATTTATTTTTTCCGCCTTATCAAGGATATACTTGCAATATTCAGGGGTTACAGGGATTCCAGTACTTTTTTCCTGGAACTTGTCAACTATCCTGCGAAAATCACTTTTGCTGATTCCGTAAAAACCAAAGCAATCAAGGATTCCATGGGTATCATTCAGGACGGTGTTCATTATGAGGATATCACCGTTAACCCTTACCCTGCTTGCAATTATCGCCTGATTGCCAAGACCGTCAGGTATATTTGTATGGAATTCATAAGGGTCTGTATCCCCGGTTATTTTACCTTTTATACCGGGATATTCGTGTTTTTCAGGGTTAATGCCGCTTAATTTAAGAGTATTAATACTTACCTGGGCTTTTTTATTAAGCTTTTCGTCCCTGGAATATGTTAAAAACTCGTTTAAGACGAATAAAGCAATAGGGGACTTTGTTTCACCGATAATTTTAATTAAAAATTCATCCATGTGAGGAATAAGTCTTGATTCAAAAGCCGGGATAATAACATTAACAAGACATTCACTTGAATAGTCTTCCTGCAAAGAGCTGATTAAGTTCATTTGCTCCTCATCCGGCAGGGAAAACAGGAAGTCCAGGAAGTCAATCTGCGCTTCCGGGTTGATTGAGGCGATTTCAAGCAGTTTTTTGGTTTCCTTATCAACAATTGCTTTTGGATTTTCAAGGTAGTTTAAAAATTCTTCCGGATCAGTTGTATCACCAAGGTTTTTCAGGATAATTCCGGACAGGTCCCGCAGCTCGTCAGACGAATTAGGGGACTTGATATAACCCCAGAGGACCTCACGCAACTGTTTAAGAGTGCCCAGCTCCTGCAGAAAAAGGCTTATAACCTGGCCTTTTTTGTAATCAACTTTGCTTAATTCCTTAGCCAATACCTCGACTACATATTCGTTATCGCTTATTGAACCAAGTTTTGCAAGGTACTTAAGCTGCTGTTCCCTGGACATTTCTTCCAGGGAGGTTATTTTTTGCAGCAATAAGCTTATCTCTGCTTTTATTTGAAATTTTGATATCTCTCTATACTTCATTATCACAGCCTTTTAATCAAAAAATTACTTTTTAGCCCCTTTCCAAAAATTATCCAGTACTTTTTGGACTTCTGAAGAGGCAAGCCTGTCTTCCAGAATAAAATACTGGACACATATCATAACGCACTCTGAGCAAATATTAACGCCGGGACCTTTTATCATTTTGATGACCATCTGGTTTGGCCGGCCGCAAAAAGAACAATAAACCGACTCCTGCGGCTTTGCTTGTTCCTCTTGCGCATTTTCTTTTTCTTTATCCTTGTCCCGCGCGTTTGCCAGGGAAACTACTTTTTCTTCTTCGCTCATTTAATTTCATCCTTATTTTTCCGGTATAAAAATCTTTCAGTAAAATATTAATGCCTGGTTTATTATGTATATTTTACATTAATCCGTTATAAATTCATAAACTGTTAATTCAAATGACTAAATTAACTCTAACAGCGACTTAATTTTTAAATAACCTGAATTGCCAGATAGTTGAAAGACTTGATATGACTAATTCAAAATTCCTTAAAATTTATAGAAAAAAGACGGCGGCTCTGCGTTAACGGGAGCATAGCCTAATTCATGCAACCGCCGCCCACCTCCAGGGCGCTCTGGGTGAGGCATTTTGAGAAAATTTCAAAAAATACAATTCGTGATTCAAATTAATTAGCCTGATTTTTGTTTAAATTTTGCAAAGGGATCCTCTCGGTTAAGGGGATAGAAAAAGGCAGAAGAAACGCTGTGCTCAGAAAGTTTGCCTAACGTTTCTTCTACCAGCAGCATGTTTTTATTGAAGGTTTCTTTTTTATCGGTTTTGTTTTGCTTATTATCTGTTTGCGGTAATTTATTGGCTGCAAGTTTATTGGTCATAAACTTGTTAATTATGGGAACACCAAGGCCCAGGAAGGATATAGAGTATAACAGCCCTGCTCCGATTGCAATATTTTTATTTCTTATAAGTTTCTTTTTTATCCCGTCAGTAATGCCTGTCATTGCTTTTATTTCGCCGTCTGTTTTCAGGAAGGTTTTATTAATTATACTTCCGGCACGTTGCCACCAGTTAGCTCCTTTAATCTCATTTGCTTTGTTTAAAGTCCTTTTATCCATCGCAGCACCGGTTAATTTAGCTACAAAACCTCCAAACACAAGCCAGTTAAGGAATCCGAGGAAATCTCTTGCGTCTGTTTCCCTTAATTCATTTACATCAGCAGAAGCAAGGATCCTTCCTGAAATAGTAATTGCGGAAAGTGCTCTTAGCTGGTTTAAAGTTACAAATTTACTCTTAAATTTTAATTTATCGAATATATTTGCGGGTTTTTTAGCAAAATCCCATATTTTTTTCAGGCTAAGGCTTCCGGCGTAAGTTGCGCCGAGCATATATCCCATAGCAAGCACTGATGCCGCTTTTTCCGCAGCGAGCTGCCAGGGTGCATGCTGTTTTTGGGGCTCAATATGTTTTTGGGCAATCTGTTTATAGTCCGGAAGCCCGACAAATGCGTCTGAACCTGTTTCCTGCTTGGTAATATACCTGTTTACAAACTGTGTGGAAACCGCGATTACCGCAGCCAGTGAAAATCCAAGCGCACCTTTTTGCTTTCCGAGTGATTTAAACTTTTCCACGGCAGCGTCAAGCCTGGGTCCCTCGTACTTCAGGAAAAGCTCTTTTGGCAGGTCATAAAGGTCAGTTATGAGCTTTTTCATGCTGGTTTCAACGGATTTTGTCTTGCCGGTTTTAATAAAATAACGGCCAGGTATTACTTGTGTTACATTTAATTTTTGCTCAACTCCGGTTAGCTCAACTGCTCTTTCAATTACTGGCTTTAGTTCCCTGTTTTTTGACAATTTTTTATCAGTGTTTAACCGCTGTCTTGCTTGTCTGAGCTTTTCAGCAATTTCCCTTGCGTCTTTGCTTGAAAATCCGGAAGATTTCAATACATCCCGGACAAATTTGTTTAAAATTTTATCTTTATTTGATTTTCCTTTAGAAGCTTTAGCCCAGAATTCTTTAAACATATCAACGGTTTCATTGCTGGTCATTAGCTGTGAAGTTACTCCAAGCTTGTTGTTGAACATGCCCAGCAGACCTCCTATTCCAAGGGCATAAAAGCCGGGCAGTAAAGATGAGCTTACAAGGGAAGTTGTTTCTCTTCTTGCGGTTTCAAGTCCGGCTTCCTTGCTTCTGGTCAGGTCTACCGCTGTTCTAGGGACAACCATGGAAGTAATATTAACTACTGTAGGCCCGGCAACTTCATGGGTCTGTATCATGGAAAAAAAACTGCTAACAGCAGAACCTGTCCCTTTAAAGGAAGGAGCTTTTTTTATTTTTTGGGCAGAAGAAGGGTTTTTACCCCTGATAGTCAGGTTTTGTGCCTGTTCCACTCTTAACATTTATACTTCTTAACCTTAATAGTTTTTGCTGCCAAGTTTACAAAACAACTGAAATAGAAAAATTGCCATTTATTTTATTAAAAAAATGGTAAGAAATCGAATTTAATATACAATTATTTTAAAGGAGATTCTCAATGAGCCACAAACACTGTCATGTATGCTCCTGGTGGAAAGCTTATGCCTTTGATAACCCGCTAAGGTATTTAGTTACACCTCCGAAGAAAATATTAAAACCATACTTAAAAAAAGGAATGACTTTTGTAGATTTTGGCTGTGGCATGGGTTTTTTTTCCATTAATGCAGCTAAAATCGTTGGTACTTCAGGAAAAGTTATTTCCCTGGATATTCAGGCTAAAATGCTTGAAATCCTGCAAAAAAGGGCCCGGAGAAATAAGGTAGACCATATTATTACCACACACCTTGCTCAACCTGATAACATCAACCTTAAAGTCCGGGCAGATTTTGCTCTTGCCATGTGGATGCTGCATGAAACCCCTGATGTTAAGAAATTTCTTGAACAGGTAAAATCTGTATTGAAAGAGGGAAGTAACTTTTTCGTTGTTGAACCTGCTCATCATGTCTCAGATGACATGATTAAGGAAGAAATAGAAGCTGCAAAACAGGCAGGGTTTGAGTTTGTCGGTTATAAAGATGCGGGTTTGTTTAGCAGGGGCATGCTTTTTAAGTCATAAAAACATTAACCTGGCCTGTATTTTCATTACTTAAACATGTCTCTCGTCCCGGACGATGTTGCCGTCGACGATTTCTATTACCCTGTCTGCCTTTTGGGCTAAATCTCTTTCATGCGTTACTATAATAAAGGTCATGCCAACTTCTGCATTGATTTTTCTAAACAGGTTATAGATATCCATGCTTGTTTTCTGGTCAAGAGCCCCTGTAGGCTCATCCGCAAAAATTACAGAGGGATTATTCATTAAAGAGCGCGCAATTGCAACTCTCTGGTTTTGCCCGCCCGATAGCTGGGCCGGTTTGCTGTAAAATTTATCACCCAGTCCGACGTGAATTAATATCTCTTTTGCCCTATTTTTCTGTTCTTTATTTGTTTTCCTGGAAATAAAAGACGGCATAAGAACGTTTTCCAGGGCGGTAAACTCCGGCAGCAGCAGGTGCGCCTGGAAAATAAACCCGATTTCCCTGTTTCTAAACTCAGCTTTTCGCTTTTCATTCCATTTGGAAGTCTCCTGGCCCAGGTAATATAGATGTCCGGAGGTAGGAGCGTCAAGAAGCCCAAGCACATTCATCATGGTGCTCTTTCCTGAACCGCTGGGCCCTACAATCGTTAAAAATTCCCCTTTACAAATAGTCAGGTTAATATTTTTCAGGGCATACACCGGCTGGGCTCCTGCATAGGTCCTGTTTATATTTTCAAGTTTTAAAAGAATATTTTCCGGGATATTAGCCATTTATCGCCTCTACAGGGTTAAGTTTTGCTGCCTGGTAGGAAGGGATGATACTTGCCAGAATAGTTGTGAATATTGAATAAAAGAATGCCAGAACTGCATATTGTATGCTGATCTTAAATTCCGGGACTTCTGAGGTGAAAAGTGTTTCCCCTGCTGATTCTATAATTCCTGCGTACCATGCAATAAGCAATTTGGCGAAACAAAGACCTATAACATATGCTATCAGGCTTAAAGAAACAGCCTGGGATACAAAAACCGCCATTACTGAATGGTTTTTTGCTCCCATTGACTTTAAAATTCCTATTTCCTTGGCTTTTGAGGCTATTAGCATTAGAAAAACACTGGTAATGCTGGATGCAGCAGAAAAAATTATCAGGAAATTAATAAACACAATAATTAATTTAAACCTGTTTATCTGGTCGAGGATCTGTTTATTTTCTTCCATCCAGCTGTCAACATCAAGTCCGGTCATTTTTCGCAGGGCCTGGGCTACATCATTGGCTTTATAGATATCTTTTATCTTTATTCCAATACTATTCACGTCATTACCAAGCTCAAAAATCTGCTGCCCTGATTTTAACGCCACATAAACCTGAAATTCATCATTTGCTCTTAAGCCGGTAGAAAAAATCCCGACAACTTTCAGGTTTTTTGAGGTTCCCCTGGGGCCGGTAATTGTTACCCTGTCGCCAATATCAGCGTTTAGTTTGTCTGCCAGGGTTATTCCCAGGACAATATCGTTAACTCCTAAACCCTTAATTCTTCCCCGGATAATGTCATTTTCTATATCAGTAACCTTTGTTTCAAGCTCCGGGATGATTCCTCGTATCTGAGCGCCTCTTTCTTCCGCGCCTTTTATCACAAAACCCTGCTCATTCACAAATGGAGCCATTGCTTCTATCTGCTCAACGTTTTTAACCTGGTCAATTACTTCCTTATAGGACTTTATGTTTCTTTTTCTGGATTGGACCTGGTTTTTTAACAGTAATCTCCTATCCGCAAAAAACAGGTCAAATGTGGGCGCATTGCTTTTAAAAGTATCCAGTTCCTTTGTTATGGTGATATTCGGAGTACTTGCAACGGATTTGTCGATTAAATCGTCAAAAAATGACAGGTTAATCGATGGAATCCATATAATAAGAGCAACACCGATACTTATAGCAACCGTAATTATTACAGACTGCTTTAAATTGGAGGTTACGTACCTGAGAGCTATGAATAATTCGTAAAATTTCATTTTTTAATAATATTTAAGTCCAGGTAAGTGAATCCTGGACCTCACTAAAAAATACGTGTTTAATTATCCATTGCAATTTGATATGTAAGATAAATCATAAAAATTAAGATTGGAATCGCTGTAGCTGAAATGCCTATGATTATTTGAGTATTTTCCATTTTATAACTCCTTTAAAAGTTTTCTTATTCTTTTATCTAAAAATATTAATGCCAGTAAGAAAGATACCTCAATAACAATCCCCGTAACCGGCACAAAAAGTATTATATTTTTAAGATTCATAAAAGCCCAGGTTACGCCGCTTCCAAGCAAAAATACCCCTGTCCAGATCAAAGTTAAAAGGGTTCTGTAATATGTAATTTTTTCTTTTATTTTATCTTTATTCATAAATGTATTTTAACAAACAAAATTATAATTTAAAAGAAGTTTTAAACTTTAAAACCTCGCTTATTGCTCTCTAAATTCTATGATTCTAATTTTTGCGTTGTCTGTAAGTTTTCCCGGCTCTGCTTTTTTGAGAATAACTTCGCCTTCTTGCAGGCCTTCCAGTACTCTTACTGCATTGTTGTTGAAAAAATCAATTCTTACGGGGGTTTTAGACGCAAAACCATTCTTTTGCCTGAAAACAAAAGCTTTGCTGTCTTCCATTTCAACAAAATCAGAAGGTATTATAAGCACATCAGTATAATCTTCAATTACAATAGTTGCATCAAAAGTCATTCCAACAAAAATTTTTAAATCAGGCTCTTCAGGCCTTGTTATTCTGGCCTCAAAAGTCCCTGTAACCGGGTCTACCTCTTTTGTGATTAAATAAACCTGCCCTTCATAGATTCTATGGGGATAAGCATCAAATATAACCATTGTTGTCTGGCCAGGCTTGACTGCTTCAAGGGCATTTTCCTCTACATCAGCCTCAAGGTAAATAAATTCCGGCACTACCAACCTGAAAAGCTTTTGCTGCGGGGAAACTATGTCTCCTGTGCTTACAAATTTATTCGTGATTATGCCTGAAAGCGGCGCTTTAATTATGTAATTTTCCAGTTTTCCCTGTGCGGCTTTTAAATCACCCCTGGCTGCGCTTATTTCCTGTTCCCGCTGGTCAATTTGCTCTTCCAGCTCAAGCCTTCTCAGGGACCTTTCCTCCAGGTCCCGCTTGCTGACAGCGCCTTGCTCAAAAAGTTCTTCGTATCTCTTTTCATCAGAAACCGCATCCTGGATCTGGACCCGGTTTCTTTCCAGTTGTTGCTGTATAACCGCAATTCTGGCTTCTGCCGCATTAACGGCGCCAATCAGCTCTTCCCTGTTTAAATAAGAGAGTACCTGTCCTTTCTCAACTGTATCCCCATTATTTACAGTGATTTCTTCAATTCTTGCCGTAACCTGGGCTGTTATCTTAATATCTTCAGAGGATTCAACATTGCCTGTTACTGTTATTCCTTTAATTGCGTCTTGTTTCTCGGCTTTCAACGCAATGACGGCTGTTCCTCCAAAGAAATACCACGCCGCAATTAATGCTGCCAGAAGGAAAATTACCAGTAAAAATATTTTTTTTCCCAAGCTCATTCTTATTATTTTAAAATAAACAGCCCGGAAAATTCTTTTATCCTGTTTGCCTAACCCGAAGTTGCGCCTGATTGGCCTTTGTTGTTAATGTCAAGGTAAAGCAGGGTAAAGCAGGTGCTTCCAAGAGGCAAGACAAAAGCGGTCAAAAGGGTTCCTGCTGTAGAAAGCGCAAGTTCCCCGGCAATATCAGGGATATATGGTTCCAGTTTGTCAATAACCGTAGCTACTATAGGGTTATCAGCAAGGATAGCCAGGTAAGAATCAAATGGGGCTGCAAGATAGCCAAGGGCCGGCGAATTCTTAACCAGCAACTGCAAAGCATAAGGGGCGATTCCCCCGGTCAGGACAGACAGAATCACGCCAAGCACAACTGCCCGCCAGAAATTTTTATCTATCATGCTAAAACTTTTTTTAATCACACCAACCGGGCTGATATGCTCAAACGCAAACACCTGAAAGCTTAAACATAAATAAACCGATATAACAGCCAGTATTATTGAACAAACCACAATAGAAAGCCCAAATAACATCATTGAAAAAACTTTATTCAGGAAACCAAAGCCTAAAGCAAGCACAATAAAGGGCACAAGCATTAATATAAGCCAGACCCCCATCAGGATAAATAAAAGTATAATATAGTCCTTGCTCCTGGCTTTTACTGCGTTGTTATGGGCTTTAAAATTCCCCATACCGCTTTTTTCCAGAATACCTGCCGCCATTGTATTAAGGGAAACCATTGCTATCATATACTCCCAGAACGCTTTTAAGAATATGATAAAGCCGGGGATTACAATCAAAATCAGTCCCAGGAATATAAAAATTATATTTTCCTGTAATTGCTCGACCGGCAGTTTTTCAATGAAATTTACCCTGTAAAAATAAACCGGGCCAAGGATTAAGATAATTCCAAGCACCTGGCCAAACACGGGAAAGAGCATTACCCTTGAAAACGGTAAAATTCCGGTTAAATATATCATTAACCCCTTAAGAAATATTTGGAAAATATTTTGCGGTTTAACTGAATTTTTTTCCAAACCCGCTTCTCCTTTTTCCTGCGTGTAAAATATGCTTAACTATTATATTAATTTAAAAAAAATTTGTCATAAATAGCAATTTTTAGTTTTTAGATGTTTTAATATATTGAAAAACATGCCAGACTAAGATTAATAAACATAGGAAATAAAAAATGACAACATTAAAAGAAGGTACTTATAGCGCTAACTTAAGCCAGGCAGAGGCTTCAGCGGAAAATGGAGTCGACAGGCAGGAAATGTGTAAAAAAATCTGTGAAAATATTTTACAAACCCTGCTGGAAGGATATGAAGAACTGCAACAAAAAAACCCGGCTAAAACAAAGGAATTCCAGCCTAAAATCGATGAAATCAAAAAGCAAATAGAAGAAAACCGGCTAAACCAAAAAATAGATGAAATTATGTCTCTTTAAAAAATGATTAAAAAAATTTTAGTTATCAATTTTGGAGGGCTTGGGGATCAGATCCTGTTTTTTCCTGTGCTAAAAACCCTTAAGCAGGTTTTTAAAGCTTCTTTTATTACGCTTGTTACAGAACCGAGGAGTAAATCGGCTATAAACCTTACCGGTGAGATAGACGAGCTGTTTATCAGCAATTTAAAATATGGTAATAAGCTTTTAGAGAGTTTTAAGTTAATTAAAAAAGCTTTTTCAGGCAATTATGAGCTGGTAGTTTCATCGGGAAGTTCTAAGTTAATCGCGGTCTTATTGTTTTTAACAGGGATAAAAGAGCGTATAGGTTATGATAGCGGTATTTTAAGCAGGATTTTGCTTACTAAAGCCGTACCCCTGGAGCAAAGCCAGTACGCCGCTAATATGTATCATGACCTGGTTTCTTCTATTGAAGGTTCCGCAGAGGCAGGGCTTCCCGAGATAAAAATATCCCTTGATGAACCTAAAAAGAAGGACCTGGAGGACTTGATTCTTAAAAGTAATGCCGTAACTAAAAAACAATCAAAACCTAACCGTCATTGCGAGGAGCACCCGCAGGGTGCGACGAAGCAATCCATTCAGTCAACGAATAGTGATGGATTGCTTCACTGCGTTCGCAATGACACCGGGAAAATAGTGGTTCATCCCGGTGTAAGCAAGTTAAGCATTGAGAAAAACATCATAAAGTTCTGGCATGAGGATAACTGGGCGGAATTTATAAAAAAACTTCTTGCTGAAGGTAAATACACGGTAATTCTTACCGGTGGCCCTGATGACAGGGAAACCTGGGAAAAGGTAAAAGAAAAAATTAAGGGCCATAACCCCGAGTATCTGATGGATTTATCTGAAAAAACCTTTGGGATTGATGAATTTGCATACATTGTGCAGTTGTCAGATATGCTGGTATGCGTTGATTCCGCGCCCATGCACATTGCTGTCGGGTTAAAAAAGCAGGTTATTGCGCTTTTTGGCCCGACAGACCAGATAAAGTTACTGCCGTCAGGCAACCCGCTTTTTACCGCGCTTAAAAACAGCCGGGCAAATTGCAGGCCATGCCTGTGGGACAGGCGGCAGGCTTCCTGCGAAACCATGGACTGCCTGCATATTGAAGTTGACCGGGTATTTGACGCGGTAAAAGAAAAATTGATAAATATTGTAACTGATAAATAAATGTCATTGCGAGGAGGGCACAAACCCTTCACTGAAGGGTTTGTGCCCGACGTGGCAATCCATATAACTGAAATGTTTTTATGGATTGCCAAGCCTGTGCTGAGCGAAGCCGAAGTATCGTTTCACTCCTCGCAGTGATGGTTTTGGCTAATTAGCAACTCAGGTAAATCGGTATAATAACTTACAATTCGGCTATTGTAAGCAAAGCAATAATATTGTAACGTCATAATAAAAGGAGGATTCTTATCAAGGAGACAATTGTGGAAAATACCGAAAAACTGCTGGAAATAGCAAAAGAAGCGGCTTATGAGGCGGGCGAGATCCAGCTTTCCTTTATGGGAAAAAACAAAAATATTGAGTATAAGTCAAATGAATTTGACCTTGTAACCGAGGCAGATAAACAGTCTGAAGCAAAAATTATGTCAATTTTGGAGACATACTTCCCGGATCACGATGTTTTAGGCGAAGAAACCGGCTGCCATAACGATCATAATTCAGAATATCTCTGGGTAATTGACCCGCTTGACGGCACAACTAATTTTACGCATAATTTCCCGCATTTTGCAGTGTCAATAGGGCTTGTAAAGAACGGAAACATAATCCTGGGTGTAGTTTATGACCCTTGCAAAAACGAATTATTCTGGGCTGCAGAAGGCACAGGGGCTTATATTAATTCTGAGCCAATCCAGGTAAGCAATGTGGGGCAATTACATGGCGGTCTTCTTGCAACGGGTTTTGCTCCGGGGAGCCTGGACACCTTTGAGGAAAACATGGCCTACTTTAAGGAGTTTATACATAAGGGCCAGGCTATAAGACGTCCGGGCGCAGCTGCGCTTGACCTTTGCTATGTTGCCTGCGGAAGGCTTGACGGCTTCTGGGAGCTGAATTTATCCCCATGGGATGTAACTGCAGGGGCATGTATTGTCCGGGAAGCAGGCGGCAGGGTTACAAACTTTGACTCAAAAGAGTTTGACCCTTATGAAAAAACTATTCTTGCCACAAATATACTTTTACATGACAAAATGATGGAGGTAATATCTTCCTGCAAAAACAAAGCAGGCTAAAGTATTTGTAACAGGTTAGTAATAATTTTTATTAAACAGGTCAATTTTTATTATTGAGGGGTATTTAAAAATCAAGTTAAAAATAAAAAAGGAAAAATTTTATGATAGGTTCAGTTAATTTATATGCTCAGGTTCCATATTTTAAAGCTGATAATGATGATAAAGTAGTTAGGCTTGGAGATAGAAAAGTAGATAGGGGTGTTGAAGATGGCAGAAGAAGCGTAAACATAGCTGCTAACCAACTTTCTGAAGCAGAAAGGAGAGCCCTTCTGGAAGCTGACCAGGCAACGGTGAATGCCTTGAAAAAAGCTATAAATAGTCCCTCTAAAGAAAATGTAGCTGCATATTTTGAGGCGCTTGAAATAAGGGATAATTTATTTATTGAAGCACTTCCTGAAGATCAAAGAGAAGAAGCTCGAAAAAAACGTGAACACAGGCTAGCTCAACTTATTGAAAAATTTTTTCCTGAGTAGATATCCTGAGTAAAAAATAAAGAAAAACTAAGACAGGGAGGGGTAAAATGAAAAAGTTAATAATTTCCCTAATTTATATAAGCTTTTTTACTGTAATTTTCTCGGCAAAAGTCGCTTATGGCGCGGAAAAACTTCTTATCCCCGTTGATAAGGACAAAATTATTGAACCAATAATGGTTAATTTTGACCACCCGGAAGACGGGGACTTTCCCGCCCAATACAAAAGAGTATCAAGGTATAAAATTGACGCGATTAACCCCACGGCAAGCTCAAACAGGCCAGGGGCATACTTCCCCGGATACAGGGGTTCCGGCCAGCTTATAATTTACCGCCCTAAATACGGTAAATACACTTACACCAATGAATACGGAAAAGAAGCCACAGTAAGAAACGGCAGGGTAATCAGCTTTAACGGGGCAAATTCCAGGATTCCCGCTGATGGTTATGTTATCAGCGGGCACGGCAAAGCTAAAAAATGGATTAACGAAAACATTATCGAAGGGGCTTACGTAAAGATTGACCCCGACACTATGACCATAGAGAGCGTAATAACCCCTCAGAGTTATCTGTTCAAGGCTCAACGCCTTATAAACGAAGCTAAAAACATAATCATAGAGTACAAAAAAACCCTGCCAAACTATCAATATGCCCGTGCGCAAAAGTATTACGACGTTTCCCGCGAGAAACTTGAAAAGGCAAAGTACCATATAACTAAAGAAAATTACAAAAAAGCCTTAAAAGATATATATGCTTCGCTTATACTGGCAGAAAACTCTTTTTACAACGCAGTACCTGCTGTTGGCAATGAATTTCACGGAATATGGCTACGCCCGGTTGAAAATAACCGTTCTGAAATCGTAAAAACACTTAAAAAGCTTAAAAAAACAGGAATTGAAAATATATTCCTGGAAACTTTTTACCAGGGATATACTATTTTCCCCAGCAGTACAATGGAAAAATACGGCCTGTCAGCTCAAAGACAGGAATTTAGAGGATGGGACCCTTTAAAGACCTGGATTAAGGAAGCTCATGAGAGGGATATGAAAGTCCATATATGGTTCCAGGCATTTTATGCCGGCAACGATGATATTTCCAAATCACCGGGGCATCCGCTTTTTGTTTATCCTGACTGGGCAAACGTCCAGAGAAAAAATATCGGCAAAGATACACCCCAGCCTTTTAAATCAGAGCATAACGGTTATTTCTTTGACCCGGCAAACCATATGGTAAGGCGTTTTCTAACAGACATAATAACTGAAATAGCTGCTTCCTACAATATAGACGGCTTAAATATTGATTATGTGCGCTATCCTAAAAGCCTTTCTCCGAATTTCCCAGGGTATCTCAATTCTACGTGGGGTTATACAAAATACGCCCGGGACGAGTTCGAAAAAAAGTACGGCAAGGATCCTGCAGGGCTTAGCGTAAACCATTCATTATGGCCAAAGTGGATAGCATACAGGCAAAATAAAGTTGATATGTTTGTGTCTGAGGTAAATTCAATAACAAAAGACAAGGATATCCTGGTATCAGCCGTAATTTTCCCGGATATCCGAAAAACTTCTGTAACAAAACTTCAGGACTGGCAAAAATGGGTTGTAAACTCATATATTGATGCGGTTACACCTCTGATTATGAGCAGTGATGATTACAGGGCAGGCAAGTCCGTAAGGGAAATCATTAAAATCACAGGGGGTAATATAAAAATTTACCCGGGATTGTTTGAGCCGTTTACCTCAGGAACACCAATGAACCTGTTACAGCAAATTATAGCTGTAAGAAAAGCCGGGGCAGGCGGAATCGTGATTTTTGACAAGGCCCACCTGGATGAAGACTTTGTTAAAGCCCTAAGAGTAAGAGCTTTGAAGAATTAAACCTGTTTTTTGGGGCTATGATATAATTTTTTTTATGTATAAAGAATTTTTAGGGATAATCTGAAAGATATAAGCCCAAAGGCCATGCCGGACAGATTGCCACGGGCGACTAAAATGGTAGAAGATCAAACTATAGAACGTTTAAAAAGACATGTTGAGCTGGAAAATGAAGCAGCTCTTGTTAGTGATCTTAATAATATGCACTCGGCTGATATCGCGGAAGTGTTTGAGTGTATCACGCCGGAGGAAAGAGAAAGTTATTTTAAGCTTCTTGATCCTGAAAAGGCAGCTGACGTGCTTGAGGAGCTAAACCCCCAGCTGCAAGTGGAATTACTCAGTACTACAGACGAAGATGAAGCTACCAGGATAGTTTCCAAGATGCCTCATGACTTAATGGCTGACTTTCTGGGGGATTTGACTGATGAGGAAATAAATAACTACCTTAATAAATTGCCGCAAAGGGTTTCTTCGCAGATCAGGGAACTTATGACCTATCCGGAAGATACGGCAGGCGGTATTATGACCACCGAGTACTTCAGTGTAGGCGAGGATATGACAGTTGAACAGACGATTTCCTATGTAAGGAGCAAGTCTGATTCCAATATTGATTTTTACTATATTTACGTGGTGGATAAGCTTAACCACCTTCTTGGGGTATTGAGTTTGCGGACACTCATAAGTTCCCCGCTTGATATGAAGGTTGGAAACATCATGACAACTGACGTATTCAAGGTACATACTCTGGATGACCAAGAATACGTTGCTGACAGCCTGATTAAATACGGTTTTCTCGCGCTGCCTGTTGTGGATAATTTCAACAGGATAAAGGGTATTGTTACCTGGGATGATGCTCATTATGTCAGCGAAGAGGAAACCACGGAAGAGATTTACGCATCATCAGGTATTTCCACTGATGTGATTGATGAAGACGAGATTTTATCCGGAAAAATCATGTTATCTGTCCGGGCACGTGCCCCATGGCTGCTTATCACCCTTGTTGGGGCTTTTGGGGCAGTGCATGTCGCTGATTATTTTGAGAATATCCTTGACCGGCTTCCGGTTATAGCTATATTTATACCGCTTCTTATCGGCCTTGGCGGAAATATCGGCACTCAAAGCGTTACTCTTATGGTAAGAGGCTTGTCTACAGGGCAAATTGTTATGAATTCCGCTATAAAGCAGGTTTTAAGGGAAATTCGAGTGGGAATAATTATTGGCTTAGCTTTTGGGCTGCTTGTTATGCTTGTTACCTGGGGCTGGAAAGACAATATATCCCTTGGAATAGTAGTAGGGTCTGCAATGACCGCTAATATGACACTGGCAACGCTTCTGGGAGCAGCTTTACCTTTTATTTTAAAGAGGTTTAATGTTGATCCTGCGGTTGCCAGCGGGCCTTTTATTGCTACAGCTATTGATATTGTCGGGCTTGCAGTATATTTCCTGCTTGTGTCGGTTTCATTAAAATTTTTAGTATAATTTTTATTTAAAAAGGTAATTTTTTTCTTTTTGGGGTTTTTATTGTATAGAAAGTTAACTTAAAAAGGGAAAAGAAATGCCGCTTCCTCCAGTTGAGAGACCAGTTACGGCTCTGCTTAGAGGACCGTTTAGAAGACGGGTTGAGCCTCCTGCTGCCGGAACCCCTGCAAAAAAAGGTCCTGGAGAACCTCCTCCTCAGCCTGGAACAACAAGGCCAGGCAAAAAGCGCAGCCTTCCAATGGATCCTTTGAAAGGCAGGAAAGTGGATATAAAAGTCTAGTACTCTGTTAAATTAATTTTGTCCGTCATCCTGAGCCCACCCCACCCATGGTGGGGGGTGGCCGAAGGATCTCAGGTAATGAGATTCTTCGGCCG
>JANQEB010000147.1 GCA_028278605.1 Candidatus Gastranaerophilales bacterium | reverse complement strand
AACTGGATTAACAATAGACCTATGAAAATTTTAGGCTTTAAATCCCCTAATCAAAAGGCTTTAGAACTGAATGTTGCAATTGCTTATTGAATTCGGCAGCGATTTAAAAAATTGGTATTGAATTTGTAAATGCTAAAATGGAAAAAACCGTTAATATAAAGTTTTAATTTTTTATGACAAAAAAATCCAGGGGCAATATGTTTAGATGTAAAAAATGCAAATCCATTGATAATTTTGGACTTGTATTTAACCCTAATTACAAAGGTAAAGGGGAATTCACAACCGGCATTAATGAGCATGAAGAAATTACTTTTAATGTTGACGGGTATGAGTTTATTCCGGACCTGGGTTTTATGAACGGGCACGCTGTTTGCAAGTATTGCGGAGAGATAAAATGCTGGGAATATTATTTCCCGCGGTTTTATAAAGAGAAAGGGCCTGATACGGAAGGTTCAAAGTAATAGCTTAAAGACATGCTTTACAAAATTCACTTTCATGCAAAATTCGTCTAAAATCACCATATATGGAAAGCTTGCCTAAAAATAACCCTGGTAATAGCTGTTTTTACGAATATTTATCAGAATACACAGAGTATCTCTGTCTTGAAAGAGGCCTGTCTGAAAATACAGAGCAGGCCTACAGAAGAGACCTGGCCTTTTTCATAGGCTTCCTCGAAGAAAAACAGGTATATGGTTTCGAGGGGATAAGCAGGTTTATACTTAATGCATATATAAAAAAAATGCGGGATAGCGGATATGTTTCTACAAGTATTACAAGAAAAATTGCCTCATTAAGGGGCTGGTTTGGGTGGATGGTTGCTAATGAGCTTATTGAACATGACCCTACATTGAGTATTGAAAACCCAAAAGTTGATAAAAAGCTTCCCAAAGTGCTAACCATAGCAGAAATGGAAAAAATTTTTTCCCAGGGCCTGACTTTACGGGAAAAAATCATAGTTGAACTTTTGTACGCTGCAGGATTGAGGGTTTCTGAGCTGGCAAACCTTGATATTAACAGTATAAACATAGAAAAAGGTTTTATCAGGTGCTTTGGCAAAGGCTCAAAGGAAAGAGTGGTCCCTATCGGAAATGAAGCCATATCCTGCCTTAAAAAATACCTTAAGGAAAGAAATTTAATATTAAAAAAGAACAGAGCAAGCATATCAGCCCTGGTTATAGACGAAAAAGCCCGCAGAGTTACCAGGCAAGGAATTTATAAAATAGTTTCCGACCTTGGGAAAGTTGTTAATAAACATATAACACCGCATACAATAAGGCATAGTTTCGCAACACACATGCTGGAAAACGGCGCTGACCTGCGTGTTGTGCAGGAATTACTGGGTCATTGCGATGTTTCTACAACTCAGTTATATACTCATGTGAGCAAAAAAAGGCTTAAAGAGGTTTATTTTGCAATTAACAATGAATAATGATTGCCCGCCCCATAAACTACCTGAGTAGTTACACCTAAAATTCTAATTAATGATAAAATTTTCATAGCACATTTCTGTTAAAATATTGTTTTCTAAGCGAGGGAAAAATGGATATAAAAAGACCAATAATAATAACCTCTGTCATACTGACAGGTTTTTTCATTCTTACCGCAGTTATTATTAACCTGAGCATAAAACCTCCAAAATCCCTTTCTGATAAAAATTCAGTGCCGGTATACTTTGTCAGGAACCTTGACCGGGCCTCCCAAATTATACCGGTAAGAAGAAAACTTTACAAAGACGCAAACCGCCTCAGGCTGGCTTTAAATGAGCTGCTAAACGGCCCTACTGAAAATGAAAAAAACCTGGGTTACTATACTGAACTCCCGGCAGGAACAACGATTTTTGACATAAAGGAAACCCCGGAAAGGATAACAATTAATGTTTCTAAAGACTTTGAAATAGGCGGAGGTTCAGCCAGCATGGGTTTAAGACTGGAACAACTGATTAATACAGCGCTTGATTCCGCCGGTAAAAAACCTGTTTACCTTGAAATTCAAGGAGAGCAGGCCTCACACTTTGGCGGGGAAGGAATTATGGTCCCGCAGCCGTTATCAAGGAATTTAAACAGGGGACAAAACCTTTAATGAAACTGGTCGAATTTGACTACGAACTTCCAAAAGAGCTAATAGCCCAGTTTCCCACAGAAAAACGCGATAATTCGGGATTAATGGTTTTAAACCGGGCAAATAAAACCATTGGACATAGAAAATTTTTTAATATCACAGAATGTTTATCTCAAAATGATGTCCTTGTAATGAATAATACAAAGGTAATCCCGGCCCGGCTTGTGGGGAAAAAATCAACAGGTGCGGTTATAGAGGTTTTCCTGCTGGAAAAAAAGAGCGAAAAAACCTGGGCAGCACTGCTTAAACCCGCTAAAAGAGTAAGGCAGGACACAGAAATTTTCTTTTCCGACGAACTTCAAGCCAGGGTTATTTCCAGGGAAGATGATGATAAATGGGAAATTGAGTTAATTTATGAGGGGGATTTTAACCGGGTGCTTGACAAAACCGGGAATATACCGCTTCCTCCTTACATAGAAAGAAACTTAACAGATGAGCAGGTAAAAAAACTTGATTTTGAAAGGTATCAGACAGTTTATGCTGAAAATCCCGGTTCAGTTGCGGCTCCTACAGCTGGACTCCACTTTACGCCGGAAATTCTGCGCGCCTTAAGAGAAAAAAACATTGAAACGCTTACAGTTTCCTTGAATGTAGGCCTGGGAACATTCAGGCCGGTAAGGTCGGAAAATATTCTTGAGCATAAAATGGACAGGGAATACTATGAAATCCCCGCAGAAACAGCAGAAAAATTAATAAAAACAAAAAAAGAGGGTAAAAACATTGTAGCAGTAGGCACAACAACAGTAAGAACCCTTGAAACAGCTTTTAAAAATAGCGAAAACAACCCTGTTTTATCTGGGTGGAGCGGGCTGTTTATTTATCCGGGGTATAAATTTAAAATAATTGATAAATTAATAACCAATTTTCACCTGCCAAAATCAACGCTTTTAATGCTTGTTAGCGCGTTTGCAGGAAAAGAGTTTGTTTTTGAGGCGTATTCAGAAGCTATTAAAAAAAATTACCGTTTTTATAGCTATGGTGATTGCATGTTTATTAACTGAACGTCATTTACAATATTACCACTACCAAAACTTTTTGTTTGTTCCTTACTTTGCTTCATTAACCTTAAATTTTACCTCCCAGGGCTTTATATAAATTAAGAGAATCAATTAAATAACCTGTTTTACTCCGGGTTAAGTCCTGCTCAGTCATAATAAGATTTTTTTGAGACCGGATTGTATCTTTATATGAGACTAATCCTTTTTCATAACGGGTATTAACCAGGTTAAGATTTGCGGATTCAAAACTTAACCTGTCAATATCATCATTATAAATCTTTAAATCGTTTTTCAGGGCATATAAAGAGTCATTAACCTCTTGAAGGGAAATTAAAATTGTCTGCTGGTAGTTCTGCAACATCTGTTCATATTCAAATTTTCTCTGCTTTAACCTGGCTCTGCGCTGGCCGCCTGTAAACAACCTTCCAATCAGGGTAGTTCCGACTGATGCAAGATAGTTTTCCCACCTAAACACTCGCTCAAAAGCGTTGGAATTAAACCCGAAGATTCCAAACAGGTTTATATCAGGTAAAAAGTCCCTTCTGGCAAGGCTCACATTAATTTTTGCGTTTCTAAGCCCGGCTTCAGCCCCCAGAATGTCCGGTCTTGTCATAATAATATCAGAAGGGACTTTATCATAAATTTCTTTAACCGGTCCAATTTTATTCAGGGAATTTCTATATAGATCAGTGTTTTTTACTGCCTCAGGAGACTCCCCGGTCAGGACAACAAGCTGGTTAATAAAAACTTCTCTTTGTTTATCCAGGTCTGTCAATATTTTATCAGCTTCTGTAAGGCTTTTTTCCGCTGTGAATAACTCATCTGCCGCTGCCAGGCCTACATTGTAATTTGCCTGGACTATTTCCAGGTTCCGGGTTTCAAGATTTACAATCATTTGCTGAAGTTCAACCAGCCTGTCAAGACGTAATATATTAAAATATGCTGATGCAACTTCGGTAGTAAGAAGAATATAGGTTGCCCTGGCGCTTTGTCTTTCAGCTTCAAGTTTTTCACCTTCCGCTAAAGTTGCTTTCCGGTTTTTTTGCCATAAATCAACTTCATAATTTGCAAAAAGAGGTACGGTAAAGAAATTTTGAAAATCTCTCGTGCCTGAAGTCCCGCCTGAAGTGTTTTCCCCGATAAAAGGAGGGTTTATCCTTATAAAGTTGGCTAACAGGGTTAACTGCGGAAATTCCGCGCCCAGTGATTCCCTTACCTTTGCCCTGGAAGCGGATACTTTTAAAAAGGCCCGTTTTAAATCGTAATTACTTTTTATAGCCTTGTTTATGTACTCAACCAGAAGCGGGTCATTGAAATTTTTCCACCAGTCAAGGTTAACATCAGCTACATATTCATTTTCAGCCGTTTTTGGCTTTGCCGCAAAACATACAGGCGCTGAATACATAAAAAACAGCATTAAACTCATGAAAATCGCAATAACTTTGTTTTTTATCATCTTTATTACTCCAATCTCTGCTTAAACATACGCGTTGAAACTGACAGTGAAATTACCGCAAACACAGCAATCGGAATAGTATGCTCCAGGACAACATCAAATGGGACATTTTTTAATAAAACCCCTTTTATTATAATAAGAAAATGCTTTAAAGGGTTTATCACGGTAAATTCCTGAAGCCACAGGGGCATGTTTTCTATAGGCGTTGCATACCCTGATAGTATAATTGTCGGGGTCATAAAGGCAAAAGCCCCTAAAATTGCCTGCTGCTGCGTTTTTGAAACAGAGGATATAAGCAGTCCTATTCCTATGATAGCAAGCAGAAATACTGACATTCCAAAATATAAATGCAAGAATGAGCCTTCATGCGGGAGGTTAAAGAAAACAATCCCGGCTATAATAAAAAAAGTTCCCTCCAGCATACCTATAATAAAAGCCGGCACTGTTTTTCCGATAAGAATTTCTGTTGATTCAAGCGGGGATACCAGCAACTGGTCAAATGTACCGAATTCACGTTCCCTTGCAACGGACAGGGAGGTTATTATCAAACTGATCAGCATTGTAAGGATTCCTACGATGCCCGGAACCGTAAACCAGATATAATCAAGGTTTTCATTAAACCAGTTCCTGGGGACGATTTCTGATCGCGAAGCAGGCGATAAGAAAGGGGAAGCGGTGAGCTTTCCTTTTCTTATCGCATTTTGGCTTGATCGCCTGACTTGGGCTTCGGGTTTTATATCACGGTTATACCGGTCAATTATTCCGTTTACATACCCTGCCAGGATCTGTGATACATTGGTTTTCCTGCCGTCAAGTATTAACTGGATTTCAGCCTGTTGACCGGAGTTTATCCTGGAGGAAAAATCATCGTTAATCTGTATTACCATCAGGGCTTTCTGGGAGTTTATATATTCTTTAACCGCTTTATCGCTGTAGATGTAATGAATATCCGTAAAATACGGCGAGCCTTCAAACCTCTGCACCAATTCCCATGATTCCCTGCCTGTATCCCTGTTAAATACAGCAATAGGGACGTTTTTAACTTCAAGGGTCGCCGCAAAAGAGAATATAAACAGCTGGAGCATTGGCGGCACAATTAATATTACCCTGCTTTTTTTGTCCCTCCAGATAGCAAGGAATTCCTTAATAACCAGGTTTTTTATCCTGTTTAACACTGCTAAATTAACCTCTTTCTGGTTTTGCGCGTGATTACAATAAATAAAACAGAGCCTAAAATCATAATCCCTATGACATTGGGAATAATTACACTATAGATGTCTCCTGCTAGAAATAAAGTCTGCAGGCAGGATACAAAATACTTTGCAGGGACAATATAAGTTATAGCCTGGACAAAAGCAGGCATTGACTTAATTTCAAAAACAAACCCGGAGAGTATAAACGCCGGTAAAAACCCGCTGATAAACGCCATTTGGCTTGCAAGAAACTGGTTTTTAGCAACCGTGGATATCAGCAAACCCTGCTGAAGCGCGGTTATAAGAAAAATTGCCGATACAGCCGCAAGTGTAATAAAAGAGCCCCTGAACGGAACACCAAATACAACAATCGAAATTATAGTGCAGATTACCATTGATGACATGCCAAGAACAAAATAAGGGATAAGCTTTCCCAGGATAATTTCGATTATATTCACGGGGGTTGCCATCATTGCCTCCATAGTGCCTCTTTCCCACTCTCTTGATATGACCAGGGAAGTTAGCAGTGTTCCTATGAGGGTCATTATTATTGCAATTGAACCTGATAAAAGAAAATGACTGCTCTCAAGCTCCGGGTTAAACCAGAACCGGGGCTGGATTGAAACACGCTCATCAACTGTTAGCATTGCCTCGCTTAAGCCGCTCTGCAAAAGCCAGTTAACCCAGGTCTGCCTGATGTAGTTCTGTACAAAATTTGCTGTATTGGGCTCGGAACCGTCAGCTATAACCTGTAATTTTGCCGTATCATCAGGGTTTATCAACCTGCGTGTAAAATCCGTGGGTATAACGACCATCCCCCGTAACTTACCGGCTACAAGCTGTTTTTCAATTTCCCTCCTGTCGCGTTCAACCTGCGCATTTAAAAAACTGGTGTTTTCAAAAGCCCTGATAAGGCTTTGAACCTGCGGGGAGTTATCCTGCATAACAATACCAATGTCTATCCTGTTAGCATCAAGTGAAACACCATAGCCAAAGAGAAAAAGCAGTATAAGCGGCAGTATAAAAGCAATCATGACACTGCTGGGGTCCCTGACTATCTGGTGAAATTCTTTTTTTATAAGCGCTTTTAACCGTCTCATTATGCTGCCTCTTGCTCATCTGAACTTTTAATCAATGATATAAAAGCTTCTTCCATTGTGGGACCAGGAATTTCATCTGTTTTAACGAGGTTTTTCAGCTCATCAGGAGTACCCAGGGCAATTGCCTTTCCCCGGTAAATCAGGCTTATGCGGTCGCAGTATTCAGCTTCTTCCATAAAATGGGTTGTAACCATAACAGTAACACCTTTTTCAACCATGTTATTAATATGGGTCCAGAATTCCCGGCGGGTTATAGGGTCAACACCCGATGTAGGCTCATCAAGAAAAAGCACCGCAGGGTCATGCATTACCGCGCATGCCAGTGCAAGGCGTTGTTTATAGCCCAAAGGCAATTCCCCGGCATTTGAATTAAGATATTTTTCAAAATTAAAAACTTCTATGATATTGTTGATTTTTTCCTTTTTAAGCTTGCCCCTGAGCCCGTAAACACCTGAGAAGAATTGCAGGTTCTGCATTGTGCTTAAATTCTGGTAAAGGGAAAATTTCTGGGCCATATAACCTATATAAGAGCGGGCTTTGCCTGAAGCTGTCTTTAAGTCCAGCCCCATAACACTTGCTGTTCCCGACGTAGGGGTGGATAACCCGCACATCATCTTGAAAGTAGTTGATTTACCCGCGCCGTTTGGTCCTAAAAGCCCGAAAATCTCCCCTGCTTTTATTGAAAAGCTTATATTCCCGGCTGCCGTAAAATTCCCGTATTTTTTGGTTAAATTTACCGCTTCAATTACGGGGCGGTCTGTTTTTTTCATTTCCGGCATTGTTTCAACCAGGTTTGAATCCCCGCCCGGACCGCCCCCCAGAATATCAACAAACGAATCCTCAAAGCGTGCAGGAGCCCTGAGCAGTTTTGCATTATCTCCTGCTTTAATATCGTACAGGTCCGGGATTTTGCTTTCTTTATCCATAATCAGCCTTACAGAAGCGCCCTGTATAACACCGTCAATAACGTCCGGCCGGTTCAGGACTGTTTTTAAAACCTGTCTAGCGCTGCCTTCAATGTCTTTTACCTGGTAAACCCTTCCTTCTATTTTTTTTGTTAATTCATGAGGCTCGCCGTTATAAAGAATTTTGCCCTCGTTCATAAGTATTACCGTATCGCACTTTTCAGCCTCATCAAGGTATGCGGTTGACCACAGTACGGTAATATCTTCCTTGAGAAGTTCCTGGACCATACTCCATAACTCGCGTCTTGAAATCGGGTCAACCCCGACACCGGGTTCATCAAGCAGCAGCAAATGGGGTTTGCTTATAAGAGCACACGCCAGTCCGAGTTTTTGCTTCATACCGCCTGATAAATTCCCTGCAAGCCGGTTAATAAAGGGATTTAACGAAGTGAACCCCAGAAGCCTCTCAAAAGTCTCCTTGCGCTCCCTGCCGGGAACACCCCGTAAATCCGCATATAAGTGAAGGTTTTCCATTATGGTCAGGTCTTCGTAAAGCCCGAATTTCTGCGGCATATAGCCTATGATATCCGTTATCTGCTGGGTTTGTTTTACAGAATCAAGCCCGGCAACTGTAATTTTTCCTTTTTCCGGGACAAGAAGCCCTGTAATAAGCCTTATAAGAGTGGTCTTGCCCGCACCGTCAGGTCCTACAAGCCCGATGATCCTGCCCTTCCCAATCACTGCGCTTACGTTATCAACCGCGGTTTCGCCGTTAAACAGCTTTGTTACATCCTGTATTTGGACAAAATTATTTTGCATTCTTACTATCCGCTTTATTTTTAAGCCTGATCTTTACAGTAACAGGCATTCCCTGTCTTAAACCTTCATCCGGGTTGTCAACCACAACTCTTAACCTGTAAACAAGGTCTGTTCTAAGCTCGGTTGTTTCAACACTTTTGGGAGTAAACTCGGCAACAGGTGAAATAAAGCCTATATGTCCTTCATAAGGCTTATCAGGCCTGGAATCAGTAAATACTTTTGCTTTCATATCCGGGTAAACCCTGCCGAGATCAGGCTCTTCCACGTATGCACGCACCCAGACCGGGGATTTTAAGGACAGCGTATAGACAGCAGAGCCTGCATTAACAATTGCACCGGGTTCCTGAATACGTGAAAGCACGGTTCCGGCATTGGGCGCAATTATTTTTGTATCGTTTAAATCTGTCTGTGCTGATTCAAGCCTTGCTTTTGCAAGTTCAACCCGGGCCTCAGCCTCCATTATTTCTTCGTACCTCGTGCCTTCTTCCAGGAGGTCCAGGTTTTCCCTGGCAGTTTCCAGCCTTGCGTAGGATTCGTTTTTGAATGATTCGGAATCATCAAGGGCCTGCAATGACACTGCTCCGCGGTTAACAACATCTTTCTGGCGTTCATACAGAAGGGCTGCTTTTCTATAAACCGCTTCTCTTTCATTTACCTGCGCAATTGCGGATTCTATTTCCTGTCTCCTGCTGCCGTTTTTAAGTTTTAAAAGGATAGCCTCAGCGCTTGCAAGGCCAGCTTCTGAGATATTAAATTCATCAATGTAAGGTTTTGCGTCCAGTTCAGCAACGACTTCTCCCGGCTTAACAGGATTGCCTTCGTCAAAATACATCTTCCCAACGCGTCCCGGCACACGAAAAGACAGGTTTACCTGGCGTATATCAACGTTTCCGTATAATGTTAATTCATTTTTATCACTTTTGCCGGAATCCTTAAGAAAGAAAAACCATACAATTCCGGCAATGATTAAAAGAACCACCGGTACAGCCAACTTTTTTTTAATATTTTTCATCAATATCTCCAATTATCAAATGTTATCTTGATTTGTTTTAATATTAACTGTTTTATTTTTTCCAGAAGTTCCTGATTGTAGTCATCATAACCTAAACGTCTTAATATAACTCTTTTTCCAAAGCGGAATATTAAAATTTGCCCTATTATCGAGCTAACCAGCAAAATAATATCTTCATCATCCTCGGGCTTATTAAAAACGGAAGCTACCAGCCTTGTAAAAGCCCTGTGTATCCTGCCTATTACCTTGTTATAAAATAATTCAAACGTGGTGGTCGGGCTATTCATTTCCCTTACCAGAAGCAGCACCAGGTATTGGGATACTCCGCTTGACAGCAGGAAATTTATATATTTTTCGATTAATTTTAGCAGCAGTGTTTTTTGACTTTTTTTATCGGTAAGGTTTCTGGTTGAAATTTCATTTAACACAGAGTTCATTTTTTCCTCAAACAAGTTAATCTTTGAGTCTATAACAGCGTTATAAAGCCCTTCTTTCCCGCCAAAATAATAAGTTATAGCGGAAATGTTAACTTCCGCCTTATCTACAATCTGTCTTGTACTCACGCCTTCATAGCCATTAAGGGCAAATAACTCCAATGCGACTTCAATAAGCCGTTCTTTTGTATTGCCCGGCTGATTTATTTTTTCTTTTGTATTCATAAAAAATTCCTTTTTTGGGTTTTTATTACTCCATAATAAATCAATCGTTTGATTAAATCAATCGTTTGATTTTAATAAGGAAATAATAAAAAATTCTGGTAGTGTTAATATTGCTTAGAAAGAGAATTATCAGCTTATTAAGGCGCCTTTCGTCTCACAACCAACTATATCGGCAGTTTGATATTGACTGTTGTGCCTTCACCGAGCCTTGAATCTATTTCTATTCCCCCGGAATGAGCGTCCATTATTAATTTTGCCAGGTATAAACTAAGCCCTGCCCCTATTTTTCTGCCAAGTACCTTTATCATTTGATATCTTCTAAATATTGTTTCCTTAATTTCCGGAGAAAATCCGGGGCCGTTATCAGATATGGCGATAACTACCTGTTTTTGATCGTTTATGCTGACATTAACCTCTATTTTTCCCTCATATTGTGTATATTCCAGCGCATTTTCCAAAATAATGCTAAAAACCCTCTCAATTTCATCTTTGTCTGCTTTTATAACAGGAATAGTCTGTTTTTCAGTATATTTAAACTGAATTAATTTTGATTCAGCAAGGATTTTAAGAGGTTCATAAGCACTATTTATTAAATCATCTACCTTTTGTTCACTATATTCCAGTTTTTTGTTCTCCAGTTCATAATTTCCTATTTCAATGAGTTTATTGAGAGTTTCGTTTATTGCCAGGTTATTAACAAGCATTTCCTTAACTATGGGGCTTATTTCTTTAATTGGCCTGTCATTTGGTTTTTTGTCAATAAATTCAAGAGCTTTTTTTTCTCCTATAACCGGCACTTGCAGGTCATGAGCCAGGGTCAATATATAAGTATTCCTGATTTCTTCTATTTCAGTGAGTTTAGAAATATCCCAGACAACGTTTACCACTGTCCCGATAATTGTCTGCAAAAGTTTAATTTCCTCTTTTCCCCAGCTTTTAAGCTTAGATGAACACAACCCGATAATTCCCAGGAGCCTTACCTGCCTGTTGTAGCGTACAAGAGGAACCATGATTACTGATTTTATTCGGTATTTGGCGAAAAACTCCTGAGCTTCCTTGTCCTCTGGGTGATAATTAGTTATATTATCTATTATAAAAGGTTGTAAGCTTTCTATTGCTTCTTTAAAACTCTGAGTATAGACTTCAGGCAAATAAACATTTTTAAGGGAAAAATTCTTTTTATTTCTTATATATTCATATTTGACCCTTGGATGTTCAATGGTATATTCAGGAATTTCAAATAAAACTCCCCTGTCCAGTCCAAAAATATCTGCAAGCTTAGCTAAAATGTATTCATAAGCTTCATCAAGGCTCTGTGAGATTTTTATTTCACTGACTATTTGCCTTAACAGGGTTTCTTTTTTGGCTGTCTGTCTTTCTTTTTCATATAGTTTAGCCTGGTATATTGCAATTCCTGTCTGGTCTGCGAAGGTTTTTATAAATTCCACATCCTCACTGGTAAACGCATATTTTTTATCATAATGGTTGATCAAAACTCCAAGGAACTGGTTCCCGTAATAAATTGGAACGGCAAACCCGGACCAGATACCAAAGTCATATAAAAAACTTTCTGTTTTGGTCCCTTTCAGGTTATTTTCAAAAATAAATTTATCCAGGTCTTCTATAAAGATTGATCTTTTATTACTAAGTATTTTTGCAAGCCCAGGAACTTCGATATCAGGAGTAAGACCTATAAGACTCTTTACATCAGGAGAAGCCAGGTATTCATTTATTACGGTTGTAAATTCTTTTTTGACTTTATCAAATTCAATAATAAAACACCTGTTAACTTCAAAAGCTTTTCCTATTGAGTTAACTATACTGTTTTTAACTTTTTCAATATCTAAAGTACTTCTTACGGTTGTTATAGTTTCTCTTAATAATTTTTCTCTTTCTGCTGTTTGTTTTTCTTTTTCATAAAGCTGTGCCTGGTATAAAGCTATACCGGCCTGGGCTGCTATTGCCCTTGTTAAATTTAATTGTTCCTCGGAAAAAAACCTGGGTTCTTTTGTGCAGTGAACAACAAAACTGCCGTAAAGTTTATCCAGGTATATAATCGGTAAGGCAATAGCTGTTTTGACACTTTTTTCCCTTGCTGTTTTTGCAGATTGGCTATCCTGGATTTTATTCTCTTTAAGAAATTGCTCAAAATCAAAAGCTATTATTTCTTTCTTTTCTTTAACAATATTTATTATATCGGGAACAACAATACTTGGGTTTAAGCCCATGAGGCTGATTTCTTCCAGGGAAGATAAATGTTCATGCGCCACTTCTTTAAAAATATTGTTTTCCTGATCGTATTCAATTATGAGACATCTTTCAGCTTTCAATATTTTACATATAGATTTTAAAATTCCTGTTTTAATTACATTTATATCAAAAGTACTTCTTGTTTTTTCAATGATTTCCCTTAAAAGACGTTCTCTTTCCGCTGTTTGTTGCTCTTTATTATAAAATTCAGCCTGGTAAAGCGCGGTTCCTGCCTGGTTTACAAATAATTCCATAAATTTCAGGTCTTCATCCGTTAAATATCTTTTATCTTTTACAAAATGAACAACTAATGTCCCGTAATAAATATTTTTATAAAATATTCCGAACCCGTAACCTGATTTAATATTGTATTTTTCCAGAAAATTAACAGCTCCGGGAAGGGATTTCCTGTTTTCCTCAATGAATTTTTCATAATCTTTTATAACATTGTTCTTATGGCTTTTAACCAGGTCTACAAACTCTTTTGCTCCTTCATATATATTTTTGTGTAAAACACTTTTAACATCTGAAGATGAAAGATATTCTGCGGTTATGGGAGGATATTCATCTTTTACCCGGTCATACTCAAAAATGAAACACCTGTCCGCTTCAAAATAATTGGCAACAGTTTTTACTATTGAATTTTTTATTTTTTGAGGGTCAAGAGTGCTTCTTATTGCTTCAAGAAATTTTTTTTGTACAGCTTCTCTTTTTAATCTTTGCTTTCCTTTTTCATAAAGCTTTGACTGGTGTATAGCAATAGCTATTTCATCTGCTACGCTTCTTATAAAATTTATACTTTCCTCGGATAATTTTATTTTCTCCCTGGTATAGTGAAGAGCTAAAAGCCCCAGGGTTTTATCCTCATATGATAAAACCAGGTGGACTATTCCGGATTTTATTGAAAATTCTTTTACAAATGTTTCAGCTATCGTGCCTTTCAGGTTATATTCCTTTAAAGACCTTTCTATATCGTCTGTAACAAGCATTTTTTTAAATGCCAGCAGCTTTTGGAATATTTTTGATGCATCAGCCAGGGGGCAGTATCCTGTTAAACTCTTTACATCCTTAGAGGCAAGGAATTCCGCGGAAGGGGTCGGAGGCAAATAACGCCCTATTTTCAGGTCAAATTCCCGAATTAGACATCTGTCAGCTTTAAAAAGGGTTCCTATTTCCGTAACTATTAATTTTTTAGTTTCCTCGATATCCAGGGTTTTTCTTATTTTACTGATGATGTTTATGAATAGCTTTTCTCTTTCTGCTGTTTTTTTTTCTTTTTCATAAAGCTGTGCCTGGTAAAAAACAACTCCAAACTGCCTGGTTAACAGCCTGAAAAAATTTAATTCCTCATTTGTAAAGTTTTTTTCATAATCATAGTCAATTGCAAAAACCCAGAGCACTTCACCGGAATGTTCAATCGGTATTATTACCCCTGATTTTATATTGTATTTTTTATAATATTCAATAATTTCATCTCTATGATTAACTATTTTATATTTATTTACCAGCTCATTTACATTTGAATAAACTATTTCCTGCTTTTGCTTAAGCAGTTTAATAATATCTTTATGGATTTTTATGGTTTCAGTATTTCCAATCTCTGAAGGAATATCTTTTGAGCCCAGGTATTGCCCATATTCATCAAGAATTAATAAACTGTCCTTATTTTTATCGAATTCATAAATACTGCAGCTTCGTAAATTCAGGGCGCTGCCGGTCTTGGAAACCAGGTTCTTCTTGATTTGCTTTATATTTTTGGTTTCACTGAAGCTATCAAGTATTTTTATTAATAATTTTTCTTTCATGTTATAAGTTTAAATGATCTACTCTCCTTATACCTGCCACGTTGAGGTATAATTACGGGAGCGGTACAAATCATCCGTAACTCAATGTAAATTTAGCCAGGCAGGCTCTTAGACCCTGACCATTCCGACAGACCTGGCGTTTATATTTGGCGCGACTTCATTATAAGCCATAACGTTAATTTGCGGGAAAGTACGCTCAATCAGTTTTCTTAATGCCATCCTTATATTAGAGCTGCATAAAATTACAGGCTGGTTTCCCGTGGACTTTATGGAATTCTCGATCTCTTCATTGAGTTTATTTATCAATTCCCTGGTAAAATTCGGGTCCAGCGATAAACTCTGGCCATTTTGACTTATCCCCTGGGCTATAACGTTTTCTGCCTCGGGGGAAATTGTAACGGCAAGAAGTTCACCGGAATCACTAAGGTTTTGCTTGCATATGCTCCTGGATAAAGCCATCCTGCACTGCTCTGTGAGAAAGTCAGGATTTTTATTCATTTTGCTATAAGTGCTTATTGTTTCAAGAATAGTCTGCAAGTCCCTTACTGAAACTTTTTCTCTTAATAAATTCTGTAAAACCAAATGTATATCTGACACAGAAATGGAATTATCTTTAAAAATTTCATCTACAAAAGCTTCTGAAGTCTTTTTAAGGTTATCTATCAAGCTCTGTACATCAGGACGGGTTAAAATCTCGGCGGCGTTTTTCTTTATTACCTCGGTTAAATGCGTTGACACCACAGCAGAAGCACTAACTACAGTATACCCTGAAGCTTCAGCCTTTTCTCTTTGTTTATCGGTAATCCACAGCGCCGGCAGGCCAAAAGCCGGTTCAACAGCTTTTATTCCATCGAGTTTGGGGTCCTCCTGGGCAGTACCGGCATTCATGGCTAAAAACCTGTCAGAATGGACTTCCCCGAATTCAATGGGGATTCCGCGAAGTTTTACCTGGTAAGAATTAGGCCCAAGCTGGAGGTTATCCCTTACCCGGATTGAAGGCAGGACAATACCAAGATCCATTGCCGACTGACGTCTTATCTGCGCGATCCTTTCCAGCAAATCCCCTCCCTGGTGAGCTTCAAGCAGCGGTACAAGCCTGTAACCTATTTCAATTTCTATAGGTTCAATGGTTAAAAGCTCCATAACGCTTTCTTTAGTGGCTTTTTTCTTGGTTTTCCTTGTTTTTTTAGCTTCCGCGTCAGCTAATAGTTTTTTCTCTTTTTCTTTTTTTGCATTTTCACTTTGCTTCATAAAGCTAATAAAAAAAATACTCCCGCCGATTATGAAAAACGGCATTGTCGGAAGCCCCGGAATTATGCCAAAAGCAATGAGAAGCCCCGCAACAAGGTTTAGAACCCTTGGATCACCAAACATCTCTTCTTCAATGTCCCTGCTTAGCGATCTGTCCTGACCGCTGGCCCTGGTAACAATAAGACCTGTTGAAGTGGATATAATAAGCGCCGGTAACTGTGATACAAGCCCATCCCCGACAGTTAGGATTGTATAGGTTGCTGCTGCTTCTCCAAAAGGCATATTATGCTGGACAATCCCTATGATTAAACCGCCTACGATGTTAATAACGGTAATAACGATCCCTGCTGTTGCATCTCCCTTAACAAACTTACTCGCACCGTCCATTGTCCCGTAGAAATCAGCTTCTCTTGCAATATCTTTTCTCTTTTGCTTGGCTTCATCCTCGGTTATTATTCCTGAGTTTAAATCAGCATCAACACTGAGCTGTTTTCCCGGCATAGAGTCCAGGGTGAACCTTGCCGCGACTTCCGCGACCCTGCCCGCACCGTTTGTAATAACCATGAAGTTAATAATAACAAGGATTGAAAAGATAATAATTCCGACTAAATAGTTTCCTCCTACAACAAAGTTCCCAAATGCGGTTATAACTTCGCCTCCATCAGCTTCCAGAAGAATCATCCTGGTTGTGCTGACGTTAAGCCCCAGCCTGAAAAGCGTTGCTATCAGCAAAATCGTTGGAAACGAAGTATATTGCAGGGGTTCTGATGCATAAAGACACACCAGCATAATAATAATAGCAAGCGAAATATTACACGTAAGCAAGATATCAAGCAAAACCAGCGGCAGCGGGATAAGCATCATTGCAACAATAACTACCAGGCCGACAGCCAGCAGGATATCATTATTCTGTATTACTTCTCTTATCTTTGTAAGATTCATTAAGTAGGCCTCTTAGCTTTGTTAGTCCTGTAAACAAATGCCAGTACCTCTGCAACGGCAACATATAATTCCGCGGGGACTATACTATCTAATGGTACAATTTTATATAAAGTTCGGGCAAGTGGCGGGTTTTCAACAATGGGGACATTGTTTGCCTCTGCTATTTCCTTGATTTTAAAAGCGACAAAATCAATTCCCTTGGCTACAACCTGGGGGGCAGGTGCTTTTTCCATATCATAACTGAGCGCAACCGCATAGTGAGTGGGGTTTGTAACAACAACCGTGGCCTGGGGAACAGCGCTCATCATTCGCTGGGTGGCAAATTTCATTTGCTCTTTTCTTATATGGCTCTTAACTTTTGGATCCCCTTCAGCATTCTTGCGTTCATCTTTTACTTCGTGTTTTGTCATTTTCAGGGATTTTTCATATTCATAGTCCTGGTATTTTTTGTCGATTATACCTAAAATCAGCAAAATTATGCATATAGTTGCAATTAATTCAAATAAAATCTTACCCATTAAAGCAAGGCTGACCTGGGGTTCAGCGCCGAGTAAAGCCAGGATTTCAAGTTTATGTTTATTAATAACAGAAAAGCCTGCTCCCCCTACAATTGCAAGTTTTAATAATGATTTTGCGAACTCCACAAGGCTTTTTACTTCAAAATACTTCTTAAAACCCTGTATCAGCTTCATGGGAGTCAATTTTGAAAAATTAGGTTTTATTGCTTTTAAGCTAAACAAAGGCCCTACTTGAATATAGTTTATTAAAACCCCTGCAAAGACCATTACTGCCATTATCGGTAACAGTATAGTAAAAATTTCAGAAAGATAAACTGAAAGAAATCCCCAGATGTTTTCTTTTGTAACAAGGTCCGGGTTCAGGTTTGTAAATAAAGCTACGGATATGGCTTTGAACCTGTCAAAAACGTAGGGAAAGTAAGCAAAAAGAATGGAAAGACCAAGCATGAGGGTTACAGCCGAGCTAAGGTCCTGGCTTTTTGAGACCTGTCCTTCGCTTCTTGCCTTGGATATTCGCTTAAGCGTCGGCTTTTCCGTTCTTTCATCAGACATATCTTTTCCTTACCGGAGCATAAAAATTCCGTTTAAATCAATAAGTGAGTTTTTAATAAATTTCATTATGTATATTGCTGAAGGCGGCAGCATTATAGCCATTAAGGACAATCCCACATAGATTTTAATAGGCATTGCAACCATAAATATATTCATTTGAGGCATTATTTTAGCAAAAAACCCCATTAATATGGTCATTAGCAACAATATCTGGAAAATAGGCATTGCCAGGCTTAGCGCTGAAACAAACAGGCTGCTGAAAAGAGCAATCAGTTTTTCAACTATAGGCCCTGCCAGTTCAAAGTTTAAACCTACGGGTATGGATAAAAAGCTTTCATGTATAGCTGAAAATAACCATAAATGCCCATTTAAGTATATAAAAATAAGGCTTGCTATAAATAAGTAAAACTGACCCACGACAGGAACCTGTGTTCTTGTAACCGGGTCAAGAGAATTGGCGATTGCCAGGCCCATCTGGACACTTAACAGATGCCCCGCAACCTGTACCCCCGTAAAAATCAGGGATGCGCTAAACCCTATCATAAGTCCAACCGCCAGTTCTTTTGCAAGCAGCCCGGTAAGCATAACAAGATTGGTCGGAATGGCAAAATCAATGGTTTGCATGACAAAAGGATAGATTATAAATGCTGTTAAAGCCGCAAGAGCAGCTTTAACCTGAATAGGAGTCGGGAAAGTAGAAAACAAAGGCGCACTGGCAAGCATTCCTGCTAACCTTGTAAGTACCAGGATAAAGACTATTATACTTTCCGTGGAAAAAAATATTGAAAGGTCGTGATTCATTTTATTTTACGCTTAAAACCAGATTTCTAAAAAGTTCATTTACCACATTAATGTACATATCCAGCATCCATGGAGCCGTAAACATTACGGTAAGGATTCCAGCCAAAATTTTTGGCACAAAAGTAAGAGTTGCTTCCTGAATCTGTGTAACAGACTGCAAAACACCTATGGCAAGCCCCACTATCATACTTGTCATCAGGACAGGCCCCGCCAGTTGCAGGATAAGGGTAAGTGCTGATTGCAGTATTGTAAGAAACTCGGCTTGGGACAAATTAATCTACCTCCACTTAAAGATAAACGCTAGGCAAAACCTGTTATAAGGGATTCAGCTATAAGCCGCCACCCGTCCACCAGGACAAACAGGATTATTTTAAACGGCATAGATATCATTACAGGAGGCAAAAACAGCATACCCATCGAAACCAGGATACTCGAAATAACTATGTCTATTACAAGAAACGGGACAAATATCATAAATCCAATCTTAAATGCGGTTTTTAACTCACTTATAACAAAAGCGGGCATTAAAACATAAGTTGGAATATCATCAGTTGATGAGGGCTTATCAATTTTGCCCATTTTTATAAAAAGCGCCAGATCACTTTCTTCTGTTTGCCTGAACATAAATTTTCTTATTGGCTCAATTCCTTTTTTCAATGCTATTTTCTGGGTGATTTCATTGTTCATATACGGCTGAAGCGCCTGGTTGTTAATTTCGTTAATAGTCGGGGCCATTACAAAGAAAGTTAACATAAGGGAAAGCCCGACAATAATCTGGTGAGGCGGCAATTGCCCAACCCCAATAGCTCTTCTGGCTATTGCCAGTACTATTACTATCCTTGTAAAGCATGTGGTTAAGATAAAAATACTGGGCGCAAGGGTCAAAATAGTCAGCCAGATAAGAATCTGGAGCCCTTTACTGAATTCTTCCGGGCTATCAGCCTGCCCTACGGAAATATTTATATCAGGAATACCGACCTGTGCGCTTGCTGATAAAGTCCCTATAAGAAAAACCCCGATAGTATAAAGTAAATTTTTTAAAATTTTGCCTGACACAGACATACAGACATCCTCACCAGCTTTTTATAATTTTAACTATTTAACTGAATTCATTTAGTGCAGCTTTTTTATTTTTCAGTATTTTTCAGGTTAATTCATCTATCTTTAGATCTATTTAAGATTTTTCGACATAAAAACCCTTATTATACCAAAATGAGTTAGTTTTCGATAAAACCGGCAAAGCCGGATTTTACCGAAAACATCGCTCCTGCTTCGCCATACCGATTTATGAATAGTATTTTCATTTAAAGGTTACTTATTGAAATCGGTATAGCTTTAATTTTCAGCAATTGTTGAAATTATTTTATATTTTTTTTCATTGTATAGCAAAAATTTGACAGAATCTTAACAGTAAACAACGTGAATTGCTATTAGAAGCAGTCTCAAAAGTGCCTTGTAAAAATCACAACGTCATTGCGAGCGAAGCGAAGCAATCCATCACCAGGTAAATTCAAGTGGATTGTTTCGTCGTTTCACTCCTGGCAGTGAAAATAAGTTACAAAAACGGAAACTAAATCATTTCCGTTTTTGTAACTCCTGCTTCGCAAATGACGTCGCGTCAAAAAATACCACTAATTTTTTAACCGGCCAGTACGCCTTCTAATTCCTTGTTAACCGGGGCGTTATCTAATTCAATCCCTGAACCTTTAATTTCCCCGATAATATATTCAGAAATCCATCTAAACTCAGGATTTTTTAAAGCTCTTTGCTCAAGGTAATTTATAGAAGGAGTGCCGATTCTTATAAGAGCCATTGCAGCCAGGCCTCTTGAAGAACTTTTTGGGTCCATCAATGACTGGACTAATAATGACGCTGCTTCCTCGCCCATTTTTACAAGGTGGTTTTCAATTCTGCTTTTAGTTTTTGGATCAGAGTTCTCAGCAGCTCTTAGCAGGTAAAAAACATGGTCTGAAAATGTAAAGTCCCTGTCTTTATCTCTGGCAAAACCAATAGTATTTATAATGCTGGTAATCTTGCTCACAATTCTACTTTTTTCTTTGATTTGCTTTAGCGGTTTAGTTAGTGTGCTGTTCATTTGATCCAACTTATGCTCCTAAAATAAATGTTAAAGTTACACCTTTTGCTTCACAATTATTCTACAACTAAAATTTTTAATTTTTAAAAATCCATATAACATCTTTACATGCAGGCTAAAACCTTTGCCATATAAAGTTATTAATTTCAAATAAATATTAATATTTTTATGATTTTTATAAAAAATTCTATAATTCTAAAAATATCTCATTGCAATAAGTATACCGATTTCAATGAGTAACCGTTAAATGAAAATAATATTCATAAATCGGTATGGCGAAGCAGCCTTTCGGATTTTTAAGAAAAGCTTCTTATGCCTTAATATTCATATGCTTATGGCGGTATTCTTTCAGGAACTCCACAATATCAACCGCCTCATTAGCGCCGGGAATCACTTCCCACTCAGGTATTTCTTCTTCTATCTCTTCTTTCAACCCCGCTACATAGCCGGGAATTATAAGCTTTCTATGCTTTACAAGGTTAGCTAAATTATATTCTTTGATAGTTTTGGCTATAATTTCCCCGTTGAACTTGTCTGCTGACCAGGCTGTAAGGACACTCATACCATCAGAAGGCGTTACAACAAGGTATGAAGATATATTTGAAGACTCAATTTCGCCTGCAACGGTAAAATATGTCAGAGCAAAGTTTGTAGTAACTATCACCGGGGAACTCTCGTCAACTTCGCCTATAGGATACACCCTTGGTTCAATCTGAAGCGGTTTTTCCGGGTCAGTAAATATATTTTGCCTTAATGTCAAAAAAGCATAAATTATAGCCTCGTTAAAATCGTCCAATACCACGATATTTGAGTACTTACAAAGCAAAACAGACCCGATGATTCCCTGGTTTACCGGGTTACTGTCAAAACCGCCAATATCTTTCTGGAAGCTAATCACAGGAAACCCGAGCGGTTTAAATTTGTCTTCTATGGCTGCTCGTCTAATATATGTCAGGTCTTGAAGCATGTTTTCCGGTTCTAGCCTGTTTAAATTAAGCACAATGTTTTGCGTTTTCTTTTCTAAAGCGGCAAAAGAGTTGTTTACAAGCTCTTCAATGTTGCTTCCTGTAATAACTACAGGCACATCAAACTTCTGTTGAAGTTCAACCTGCTTGTCTGTATCGCTGTTTTCAAAATAAACAAGCGGCCTGGTTTCTTTGACTGAGTTCAATGCTGATACGAGGTTATCAAAGTTACTGCTTACAAGAATTAACGGAAACCCGGACCCTGCAATCTGCTTTGCTTTCTGCTCAAAGCTCTCATCACTGTCAAACAGCGCAACCGCATCCAGTGTAAGGTCTTCTCCAACTCTTTCAATTGAATAGCCGGTTATTTTCTCAAGTTTGGAAGTAAAATCCGCATCTGAGCTGTTGAGCCTTATTGAAAGGCAGGTAGGATTCACAAATTTTTTGTCATGCCGGAACATTACAGTTTCATTACCGACTTTTACCTGCCTTTTTATCGGGCCAAAAGTGATTTCCTGCTGTTGAACCCGGCTTGCTTCTTCAAACAGGATTCTAAGCTCGTCAGAAACATAAGCGCATTTGTCAATTGTAGCTTCGCCCTTGGCCAGTTTCATAGAAAAAGCCATACAAGTAGGAAAGCCGCATTTTTTACAGTTAGCCTCCGGCTCTTTTCGTCCGCCTGGCAGGTATTTAAATATTTGAAGTCCGGTTAGTTTCATTTTTTATAGTTATCGTAGGAATTTTTCACTTCAATCCAAAGCTATGATGGAATTTAATTACTGATTTATTTTTGAACTTTAGTATAATTATACTAAAATTTCTATACTTGGCTTTTTTGTTAATGAATATTACTGTTCAAATACAGTTTTAAGGCAGTCAACCAGGAAGCTAACCTGCTCCCTGGTTATAGTAAGAGGAGGCGCCAGCCTGATTATATTTGTCTGTGTTTCCTTGCAGATAACCCCTTTTTCAAGAAGCTTATCGCAGTAAGGCCTTGCAGGTCCGTCCAGCTCAATCGCAATGAACAGACCTTTTCCTCTTACTTCTTTTATATGCGGGTTCTGAAGGGTCTTGAGGTTTTCCATCAGGTAATTGCCCATTTCCTCTGCGTTTTGGGTAAGGTTTTCTTCCACAAGTACCTGCATTGCTTTTTTTGAAACAGCACAACCCAGGGGGTTTCCAGCAAAAGTGCTGCCATGGTCGCCCGGCTTGAATACATCCATGATTTCCTTATCCGCAAGAAGCGCTGATACCGGGTAAAAACCGCCTGATAAAGACTTCCCGACAATCAAAACATCAGGGTTAACATCTTCATGGAGATGGGCAAAAAGTTTTCCTGTCCTACCCCAGCCTGTCTGAATTTCATCAAGCATTAACAGGACATTATTCTCCCTGCAAAGGGTTTCAGCCTGCTTTAAAAAACCGTCCGGCGGAATTTGGATCCCACCTTCGCCCTGGATCGGTTCCATCAGGAAAGCGCAGGTATTAGGTGTTATTGCAGCTTTCAGGGCTTCTATATCCCCGAATGGAACAATTTTAAAGCCTGGTGTAAACGGCCCAAAATTTTCTTTATACTTTTGATGGCTGGAAAAACTTATAACAGTCGTGGTTCTTCCATGGAAATTGTTGTTACATACAATTATTTCCGCCTTATCTTTTTCCACGCCTTTTACAGTGTAAGCCCACTTCCTGGCCATCTTAACAGCTGTTTCAATACCTTCAGCACCTGTATTCATAGGAAGAACCTTGTCTTTGCCTGTTAATTCCGTAATTTCCTTAAAAAATAACGGTAACTGTGTATTTCTAAAAGCTCTTGAGAGCTGTGTCATCTCTGCTGCCTGTTTTGTAAAAACTTCCAGAAGCTTTGGGTGGCAGTGTCCCAGGTTTACCGAGGAAAACGCGCTTGTACAGTCAAGGTATTTTCTGCCGTCTATGTCATAAAGCCAAACCCCTTCCGCTCTTTCAATCACGATGCTTAAAGGGCTATATGTCTGTGCTCCTATTTCATCTTCCAGTTTTATATAATCTTTTGCGGTCATGCTTTTTATCATTTTTGTTTTCTCCCTGTTCTTTTAACATTATGATACTTAAAACATGAGTGTTTTTAAAATTTCAGATACATTTAACTTGAATTACGAATTAACCCAAAGCCAGGCTGTGGTTTTGGCAAATGTTGAATACAGGCAATTAGTAATTCGAGTTAATTAGATATTCGGGTTATTTATATTTTTTTTATTGCCGAAATTTTTTGCAAGATAAACTATAATTTTAAAGAAGATAATTTGAGGAAATTTTATGAAAAAATATTTAACATATTCAATACTAATATTTTCACTGATTCTGGTTTTTGCTCTTAAAATAAACTGTTTTGCCCGTGATATAGCAGGCAAAGATATTTCTATATCCCTTCCTGACCAGGTTAAACAGGGCCAGACAGTTTTTATCAACATCAAAACATCAAAACAACTCAAAAATCCGGTGTTTAAATTCAAAAATAAGACCTATAAGATTTTTAAAACAGGAGAAAACCAATATACCGGCCTTTTAGGTATAAATACCCTGGAAAAACCTGATCAGTACCGGATTATTATCTCTGATAAAAACGGCTACCTTAATAATAAAACCGGAATTTCTGTGGTAACCAAGGATTATCCAAAGCAAAATATAAAAGTTACCAGGAAAATGGCAGGGTTAAGCGCAACAAAACACGAGCTTAATCAAATCGGCAGGGCTAAATATATGTTAACCAGCCTGAAACTTAGAAAAGAACCTCCTTATAACAGCCCGGCAAACGGTTGTATAAACTCGGTTTTTGGTTTAAGAAGGTATTATAACGGCAAATTCTCAGGGAATTACCATAAAGGCGTGGATATCAAAGCCCCTACAGGGGAAGAAGTCCGCTCAATCACAGACGGCAAAGTAATTTTCGCGGAAAATTTCAGGCTTCACGGCGGAAGCGTGGCTGTAGATCATGGGCATGGCTTGGTATCATTGTATATTCATCTTTCCAAAATCAGCGTAAAACCGGGTGAAATACTCAAAGCTGACCAGAAAGTCGGTGAAGTCGGGATGACAGGTTTTGCAACAGGTCCGCATCTTCATTGGGGGCTATATGTAAACGGGACACCGGTTGACCCTATGGAAGGCTGGATAAAACCTGTTAACCTGTGTAAATAAAATTATTGACAATGAACGATTTTGAAGAATTTTTATGATACAGATATCTTAGTAGTTACTTTTTTGCTATTTTACCCGAGTCGCGAATTAGCTTAAATATGTAAATTCAGCAATATGATTGCATTATAGGCACAGATAATAGCATAAACTGTTGAAGAAAATGTTATTTCATTTCGTATTTTACGAATTCTTTCAAGGCCTAATTTTTCTTTCATAAAACCAATTACATTTTCTATCCATTGCCGCTCTTTTCCGCCTGTAATCTTAATTTTAACCTGTTGTTCTTGCCAAAGTCTCTGGTTAAAATCCTTTCCTCGAAATC
>JANQEB010000137.1 GCA_028278605.1 Candidatus Gastranaerophilales bacterium | reverse complement strand
CTTTAGTAATATCTAAAGTTTTAGTTGGTGTAACAAGCGATAAATCTATATTGTTATCAAATATGATTTTTCCCCAGACATCAAGGACTTCATTTACCTGGGACTCATCATTAACTGTTACATTAAGTTCATTTTTTTGATTTTCTTTTTCATTCCAAAAATAATCTACAGTTTCATTTCCTAAGGTTATAGAAAGGTTTTTCCGGGAATTTCAGGAGGAGTTTGAAAAACTGCTTCCCACCTGCACGGGAAGCAACATTGCAAATAAACCTGCCCACCTGAAAAGAAATGAAAAACTGCATAAAAAATTATATGAAAAAATTAATCAGGGATATATCCCGACTGTTGAAGAAAACATTGCTCCTTTACCGGCACATTTATTCGCACAAAGATTATTTTTGTCTTTTCTTGGATCACCGGTAGGTTCAGGAATACATCCATTTAAACAAGTATTAAAACATCTCTGAAAAGAACATCCCATTCCTCTGCATTTTGCACTACACTCTTTTGTAAATATTATTCATTAAATGCTTTTTGGGGCCAAGCAAGTTTAGGGAATTCTTTGCTCCAGAAGTTATAAATACCTTGAACATCATATTTCATTGGACTTTGCGGACTGCCGTTGATAACCTCGGCATATTCAGGCTTGCCGGGATTTTTTTTCATAAGCTTACTCGCCCCGACACAATAGCCATTCTGGTATGTAAAGGGCATTGGATACACTGCTCTGTATGTACTTCCGTCTTGCGGCTTCATGTTGGCATATTTTTTACTGAAAGCCTGCATATACTTCTGGCATACTGCTTTTCCCCAGGCTTCTTTGCTATTAACAGTTTTTGGCGGTTGTTTTTTACTTTTTATAGGTAAAGGCCAGCCTAGTTCAGGATATTCTTTGCTCCAGAAGTTATAAATACCATAAACATCGTATTTCATTGGACTTTGCGGGCTGCCGTTGATAACCTCGGCATATTCAGGCTTGCCGGGATTTTTTCTCATCAGCTTGCTTGCCCCGACACAATAGCCATTCTGATATATAAAGGGCATTGGATACACTGCCCTGTATCTACTTAAGTCCCGGGTCTTCATGTTGGCATATTTTTTGCTGAAAGCCTGCATATACTTCTGGCAAACAGCCCTTCCCCAGGCCTCTTCATCTTGAGGGAGATTATAGTCAAGTCCTTCAGTAATTAACGAATCTTCCATTGAGCTATAAGCCTGCACTTTTTTACCAAGCATCTTTTTGTCGGTAGAAAGCGCAGACTCTTTAGGTACCTGGACATAAAATTTTTGGCCAAATCTCTCTACTTCGGCCCTTAAGGGTTCATTTTTTGAATACCCTCGCTGCTTCCCGTAAAAATAAGCATCACCGTGTATGTTAACACCATTAGTAGTTTCGCTTCCTTCCCTGGTGTTTCTGGTAGGAGGCGCTACGTATTTAATAACACCTTCTTTGTTCCTGTAAACTGTTGGCCGGTCAGGATGTATTCCTGACAGGTCCAGTTGGCTGGAGGGTTTATTATATTCAAACCCTTCATAACTTTTTAATGCTTCCTCTCCTGAGGTATAAGCCTGCACTTTTCTACCATACAGTTTTTTGTCGGTAGAAAATCGAGGCTTTGAAGGCTTATGTATATAAAATTTTTGGCCAAATCTCTCTACTTCGGGTCTTAAGGGTTCACTTTCTAAATACTCCCATTGTTTTCCATAAAAATAACTCTCGCCGTGTATATTAACGCCGTTAGTAGCCTCGTTTCCGTCCTTAGCATTTTGGGTAGGAGGTGCTACGTATTTAATAACGCCATCTCTATTCCTGTAAATTGTTGGCCTGTATGGGTCTTGCCCCGGCAAGTGTTCCAGAGGCTCATGAACTAAACTTTCACCTGTTGTAGCATTTGGTTTTTCGGCTATTAAAGGTTTTTGAATATAACCGGTTTTATTTTCATAAGTTGTTTCAAGAATTTCATTACTGGAAAAGCCGTCCTGTCTGCCGTATGTATATTTTCGCCCTTTAATTAGCACATCATAAGAGCTGTAAGAGGGGTTTTGCGGTGGAGCTATATACTTGATAACTCCGTCCTTATTTCTATAAATTGTTGGGGAATCAGGATATTTGCTCTCAAAACTCTGTTCCAGGGGGGCAGTATCGCTTAAGTTATCAAGAAAATTGCTCAGGGAATCAAGAAAACCTTCTGCAAATGTAGGGTTTGAACTCAACATAAAAAAGAAAAGCGCTAAAGCAATAGTATGACTCTTCATCCTAACTCCTTTACCTATACTTAAAAGATTCTTGTTTAAATGATATAGGTAAAATTTTATCATAATTTTTAAATTAACAAACTTTACTCAAAAGCTGTTTTTAGTGTTTTAATTGATGAATTATATATAAAACCTATTAAAAATTCCAAAACACCAATAAAACGAAATTACCCGCTGGTAAAGAAAAAAGTGATATTTAACAGGCGTTATGAATAGCAATGCTATATTAAACTAAGTCAAATTTTGGTTTAATAAATTTAGAAGTTTAAACAAAGGACAATTATAAAATGATAACCACCGAAATAATTATAATAATTCTATTAATTGTTATAAACGGATTACTTGCAATGTCAGAGATTGCCGTTGTTTCATCGAGAAAAGAAAGACTTCAGCAGCTGGCTTCTGATGGAAATTCAAATGCGCAGATTGCCCTTGACCTTGCAGATGATCCCAATCAATTTTTATCCACAATACAAGTTGGAATTACGCTTGTAGGTGTTTTTACCGGTGCATTTGGCGGTGCTACGATTGCAGAAAAACTTGGGGCATTGTTAAGTAAAATAGAAATTATAGCCCCATATGGAACAACTATTGCTTTAGCTTTAGTGGTTGTTATGATTACTTATTTAACAGTTGTCTTTGGCGAAATTGTACCCAAAAGACTGGCTTTAATTTTTCCTGAAAGTATTGCATTTAGAGTGGCGCCTGTAATGCAATTTTTATCAAAAGTTTCCTCTCCTTTAGTAAAGGCTTTTAGCTATTCTACAGATGCAGTCCTCAGGCTATTTGGAGTTAAAGAAATAAAAGAGCAGACTATTAGTGAAGAAGAAATTCTTTTGTTGTTAGAACGCGGAAAACAGTTAGGAACAGTAGAAGAAGAGGAAAAGTCTATTGTTAGTAATGTTTTTAACTTAACTGACCGTCAGGTAGATTCCTTAATGACCCCCCGTAATAAAGTTACAGCTCTTGATATTCAAAACACACTGGACGAAAATATCCAGGTTCTAAATGAGACTATGCACAGTACATTTCCCCTTTATAACGGCGGAATTGATAATATAATTGGTGTCATTAAAGCTAAAAACCTTCTTTCTGATTTTTCTGATGAAAAAACTGTTAATTTATCAAGTTTAGCAGATAGCCCGTTATTTATTCCTGAAACAATGAAAGCCTTTAAAGCACTTGAGCTATTCAAAAGTACAGGCAAACACTTTGCAATTATTGTTAATGAATATGGAGTGGTTCAGGGGATTCTTACTATAATTGATATACTCGAAGCTATAGTTGGAGATATTCCGACGATAGAAGAAATTGAAAACCCTCTGGCTGTTCAAAGAGATGATGGTTCTTGGCTACTTGACGGTTTATTGGAGATTGAGGAGTTTAAGAAAATGTTTGAAATAACTGATCTGCCAAGTGAAGATGAAGGTGATTATAATACTTTAGGCGGTTTTATAATTTATCATATGGAAAAAATCCCCTCCGTCTCAGAGTATTTTGACTGGCAAGGCTTCAGGTTAGAAGTTATTGATATGGATGGAAATAGAGTTGATAAAGTTCTTTTGGCTCGAAAAAATTCATGATATTTATTAAAAGGTCTAACAACAGGCTTTCTGGAAACGAGCCAATAATAGTCGTTATTTCTCTTCCTGCTATGAGGAGCTTAATAAGATAGCATTTGAAAAACTTAAAACTTGGGCAAACAGAGATTTTTCTACCCTTGATGAGTCGTTACCTTTTGATGGACAACTATACAAGCATAGAGATTCCTTATCAATTCTTTATTATTGGAAACAATGTCATAATTCTGAAGGCTTATAAAGATTATTTAAATAAAATATTAAATAACGATAATAAACTTTTAAGCATTCTAAAAAGATTAACTTCGCATATAGTGCTCAGTTAAGTTAATTTACTGGGATAAAGTTTTTTCATTTTAAGCCTTGCGTCATCAGTTCTAAACCTCCAATTAACTCCTGTTTGGCTATCAT
>JANQEB010000123.1 GCA_028278605.1 Candidatus Gastranaerophilales bacterium | reverse complement strand
TGTTATCGAAACTGCTAAAAAAAGAAAACAGAACATCCTTGATGTTCTTAACACTCCATCTTTGCTTAATCAACTTTTGTTACAAGCCTGACCAGTTACAACTGAAATGCCGAAAAAATGTTAAATTTTTATATGTTGGAACTTTATATTCTTAAGTAAAAACAGATTTGAGGTTTATATGATTATTAATAACAATTTTTACTCATTTCGTCATTCTGAGCGAAGCGAAGAATCTCATCGTTTTAGACCTTGAGATCCTTCGCCCGCCCCGCCCATGGCGGGTACCGGACTCGCAATGACAAATCACGTATTTTTATACCACTGCCAACTTTTGCTAAAACCCGTTGTTTCCAAATAGCATTCAAATCAGTTCTGTTTAGCACTACCAATTTAAAAACTTAAGGTGCAGGAATTTCACATTCTTTATCGGAAATCATAGTCCCGCCAAAAGTACTGCACATTCTTTCGCCGTTATATGCATAAGGAGAAACCTGGCTATAACCGCCGCTGTAATAAACTTTCAATAAACCTGCCTTATTCAGCTTTTCATCCTGTGTTAAGCTTCCCAGGCCGGTCTGCATCGCAGTTACCAGTGCCAGGTCTTGTGATAAATTACCGATTTTTTTCTCTTCATCAAGGTACTCAAGATAAAGGGAAGGATCCATAAAGTAGTCCAGGTATTTACCAAAGCCAAGCATGTCATCAACAAATGTTGAAATTATATCTTTTCTGTTACCTGTCATAAGTGTTGGAACATAAGCAGTGGAAGTAGTCTTAACATCAGAAACAATAGATGTATTTTCAAGCTCAATAGCCATTTTGATTAAGTTTAACTTTTTTTCAAGTAATTGATCAGAAGTAAATGAGCTATGTGTTGTTAAAAATCCATCCGTGCCGGTAAATGCGGACTCAAAGGCAGTCAAAGCATCGTTAAAGGCAGCTTCTCCGGCAGCGCCGGTTGTGGTTAGTTTTTGAAGTTCAGTAACGTATTCTTTGATAATTTCGCCCATTTCTCCGACACGTCCGGCTGAACCACTGGTCTGGATATAGCTTCCGCTTGCCTTAATAATCTTTTCTACCGGCGGTTCAATCGTAATACCGTCAAAAGTAATGCTTACATCGCTGAGCAAGTCCTCGGGCCGTTCAAATTTGACGGTTCGAGCACTGTTAAACTTCTTTCCGGGGTCGTTTCCCGCAAAGAAATCAGCTGTCTTATCGCCGAATTTATACATTCCGAAAACAATAAGAGCCAGTACAAGAATTGCAATACCTACGAACTCAATAAGTGTTTGTCCTCTACTTTTTTTCATTTTTATACTCTCCAGTCAGCTTAAAACCTGATTATTCCCTTACTGTAGCCACGAAAACAAAAAATACCAAAAAATATAATTAACCCTAGGGGAATTATTCCATTTTTCAGGAAAAAATAACCTCTTTTGTTAAAAATATTAACTTATTTTTACAATTTCGAACTTTAATTTAATATTTTTTAACATTTTCAAAAAAAGTGTAACTAAGGGATAAAGAATAAAAACTTACGCATTTTAAAATTTTTTATTACTTCCTTACTCAGGTAGTTAATGAATAAAGAGTTTTATTAAAACTCCCGCCCTGAATGAGCCTGCTGTGCACCGTTCCCGCTTACGTTTACCCGCCCCGAATGATGGTTAAGGATGAAGTCCAAATAGTTTTATCACGTCAAAAAATACCACCAGCAAAAATTTATCTATACTGTACTTAGCCTCCACCAAAGAAACCGACAATCTCAAGGGTATCTCCCTGCTTAAGCTTACAGCTCTCGTGCTCATTTTTATCAACAACCTGCTTATTCCTCTCAATAACAAGCATTTTGTCCTTTAAATCCATCAATTCCAGCAATCCCTGTACGCTCAAGCCTTCCTGAACTTTTTTTTTCTCGCCGTTAACTACTATTTCAATAGTTTTCATCTGTTTACTCCGGTTTATCTTAAATTTAAGTATTTATGCACCTGGGGAATTATCCGAACATCTTTTATTTCTTTGAGAAACTCATTTTGTGCCCATAAAATTTTATCATCAAAACCCTGGTTACTCTGAGGTTGCAGTATAACAGGGATTTTACCGCGGGAAATTCTAACAAGGCCCATGACCTGCTCAATTTCCTGGGGGTTAATGCCCGGGTTTACTACAATTTTAATGAAAAATTCCCTGTAAAAAGAGTCCAGGGAAGCGATAAATTCGGCATGCGCATCAAAAGGCAGGGGCCGGCCTGTTGAAGATGCCAGTTTTATATCCATAGAGACTATGTCAACATAAGAGACAATTAATTTTAGCCTGTCAGGAAGGGTCCCGTTAGTTTCCAGGTAAATTTTCAGCCCCGGGGTTTGTTTTTTTAACTCATTAAAGAAGCACTTTAGAAATTCAGCGTGTAAAAGAGGTTCCCCGCCGGTAATGCTAATGCTGTGATGCAGTTCAGGAGTGAATTTTTTTACTTCTTCAATTAAGTCCTTAAAATGGAGCGGATTTTTAACAGACCTGAAACTGTCGGTTCTGTGGTAAATTTTGCAATTTTCCTGCGGGTATATGTCAGTATCGCAGTATTTACAGGCCAGGTTGCATCCGGAAAAACGTACAAATATTTGTTTTTGCCCAAGATAAGGGCCTTCTCCCTGAATTGATGAAAATATTTCGGTTATGCCGGCAGATATATTATCCATTATTTTATTCTGTTTAAATTCGTGATTAATTCCGAGACTAACCCTGCTTTTTCGTCGTTAGGCAGCTCTTTATAAAGCTGAAGAGCTTTTCGGTAATGTTCCTGGGCCTGTTCAACATCAGCAGTTTTAAGGTAATAGTCGCCAATGTTTTTACAGGTATCGGCTATAATTTCTTTATAGCCGATTTCATGGTTTATTTCAAATGATTTTTCATTGTAAACCCTTGCCTTATCCAGTTCTTTGGTTAGGATATACAGTCTTCCGAGTTTTGAAAAAACCTTTGCAATCCTGAACCTGTCATTAATCCTTTCCGCAATTTCAAGAGAAGCTTTATAATAATGCTCAGCCTGCTTAAGCTCGTTTTTTGCAAGGTGTAGATTTGCGTATTCGTAGTAATTTTCAGCAATGCCGCTGTAATTATCCAGTGATTCATTAATTTCAATGGCTTCTTTCAGGCAATTACCAGCCTCTTCATAACGTTCTTCGTGTATTGCAACACTGGCAAACCCGCAAAGATCATCTGACAGGCCTATTTTTCTATCAAGCTTTTTATCAATGTCCAGTGCCCGCTGGAACATCTCCCGCGCTAAAGCGTAATTCCCCATACTTTTATGGACTTCCCCCATCACAGAAGAGGCATTAGCTTGGCCTTCCTTCATTTTATGTGTTTTGCAAAGGGCTATAGTCATGTCATAAAGTTGTTTTGCCCATTCAAGCTTGCCAAGTTTTTGGTATAGGGAAGCCAGGTTGGAATAAGTTGTTGCAAGAGCTTCGTTATTTCCGAGAATTTTGCTTATTTCAATTGTTTCTTTAAATATAGACTCAGCCACGTCTAACCTGCCCAGGAAATAGTTTATATTTCCGAGGTTTGAGAAGATAATTGGCAGGTTTTCCTTGTTAGTCAGGTGTTTTGTAATAACCAGCGCTTTTCTGAACATCCCTTCAGCTTCTTCGAGGTTACCCTGGATGTAGTAGAAGTTGCCCAGGTTAATGCAAATGCCTGCGACGCCGTCCATGTTGCCAAGGCCCTCGTCTATTTCCAGGGAATTTTTATACATTTGCTCTGCTTTTGCCAGTTCTCCCCAGCCTGAGTATATTACACCCAGGTTACAATAGATATTTGAAAGCCCTTCTTTCCTGTCGAGTTTTTTGTTCAGCTCAAGCGCTTTAAGATAAGCTTCCTCTGCTTCTTTAAGTTCGCCCTGGATCGAGTAGACAATGCCCATATTGCAATAAACCCTGGCTTTCAGCTCATCTGTAATAATTCCGGAGTCCAGGGCTTTTTTATAGAGGCCGAGAGCCTTTGTATGCTGGCCGTTTATAAAAGACATGTCAGCTTTTTCAATAAGTTTTTTTAGCATAGACTTTTAAAATCCGGTTTTGAAACTGATAAGGGCAAACTATATTATACTGGACTTTTGAATTTATGTTAATCAAATTCGAATCACGAAATACGTAAAACCCTGTAATAGCCGGATGAAATTTTCTCAAAATCTATATGGAATTGTTAAAGGCGAAGCCTTTAACTTTCTTTTAGGGTGGTTGTGGGTGGGAATTTTGAGAAAATTTCAAAAAATACAATTCGTGATTCAGATTAATCAACTCGAATTGCTAGATAGCTAAATCAAGCTCTAGGACTATGTTGTAACAGCAAAGTATTGCATAAACTCTAGATAAAAATGATGACATTGAACGAACTCGGATTTTATCAAGTCCGAGTTTTGTCTTTAAAAAACCAAAAACATTTTCTATCCATTGACGTTCTTTTC
>JANQEB010000113.1 GCA_028278605.1 Candidatus Gastranaerophilales bacterium | reverse complement strand
TTACTTATCGCGTATCAGCATTAATTGGCTAGACCCCGCATCAAGTGCGGGGTGACAGTTTAAGTTTAATTTATCCAATTTAGAACTGAATTGCCCTGATTTATAGCTTGAATACTTGAACAGTTAATCTTGAATTATAAACTCAACAGTAACATTTGCATTCAGGTCAACTTCACCTGCTTCCACGGGTATGCTTGGGGCCTTACTTGACAGCATCCCTGCTGCTTCAAAGTCATAGCGCACCGGGCCTACCTGTTGTGAATAACAATTGGAGCTTACCTTGTTAACACCTGTAATTTTTACCCCAAGGGCTTTTGCAATTGCCTCAGCTTTTGATTTTGCTTTAACTACGGCTTTTTCCAGAAGCTCATTGCAAAACTTATCTTTATTTTCTATGGTAAATGATAACCTGTTAATTCTGTTTGCTCCGTTTTGCGTCGAAGTTTGCAGCAATTTTGAAATCGACTCAAGTTTTTTGGTTGTTACAATTATCTGGTTTGTAACTTCATAACCGTCAATTTCTCTTTTTCCTGTATTTTTAGTGTAAGTATATTTAGGACTAACCCTGAAATTTGAGGTTTTGATCTTATCATCTGGCCCAAGCAGGCTTTTTATTGCCTCATAAACCTTATTGGATTTTTTATTGTTTTCTTCTATTGCCGTGTTTAAATTTTTATTTTCAGTAATAATTGCAGCGGAAAAGCTTACCGTATCAGGCTCAGCTTCTAAATTTGCAGTAGCAGAGGAAGAAATTGTGCTTACCCTGTCATGATCATCTGCCGACGCCGGTAAACTAAATAAGGCTAAACAAAAAATAATCCCAAAAGAAACAAAATTTTTATTCATTATAAAATCCTCCTTACATTAAAAGGATACAGGAGTTTATTTTTATTAACAAGTTTATAGATTTATTAAGCTATGCCGGCTTTAATTGCCCGGAAGCAAGGTTAATTATTAAACTCAAAAATGAGTATAGTATTGAGCCTAAAAACGCCGGGAAAAACCCTTCAATTTCAAACCCCGGCGCAAAAAATGCTGCCAGCCCAAAAAGCGCCGCGTTTACCACAAAAGTAAACAGCCCCAGGGTTAAAAGGTTTATCGGCAAGGTTAAAAACAATAATAACGGCCTGAACAATATATTAACCAGGGCAATTACAATCACCGCAAAAAGCGCGGCCAAAAAACCTGAAATTTCCATACCAGGTACAATCTTTGCTACCAGAACCAACGCGATAGCCAGAACTATCCATCTTAAAATTGAGCTAAACATATTTAAAACCTCATTTATTACAGTTTCATTAAATATATATTAAAAAACAGTTTTTGTTGGTTTTCATCAACTAAAGTATTATAGTAAAACTCAAATTGCTACTTACTAAATTTTTATAGGCGGCAACTTGAGTTATAATAAAAAAAATTTAACGGAATATGGTTTTGCAAAATAAATACAGTACATACGTATAATGTTATAGACAGGGATAATTTTATCATGGTGTAGAAAAGGTGTTTTTATATTTTAAAAAAATTTTCATATTTATAAAACAGAAAAAAGGAGTTTAATAATGGCAACAGCAGAGATATCAGTAATTCCAATAGGGACGGACTCTACAAGTTTAAGTGAATTTGTAGCGCAAGCTGACAGGATACTTTCGCTGCATCCTGAAATTACCAGCAAAATTACAGCAATGGGAACAGAAATCGAATGTGATGATATTGACAGGCTCTTTGAGGTTTTAAAAGAAATGCATACAGCATCATTTAACGGTAAAGCGCTGAGGGTTTATTCAGTAATAAAAATTGATGACAGAAGGGATAAAGAATCAACACTTGAAAGCAAAATCAAATCAGTTGAGCAAAAACTTGGCTAAATACCTGGTAGTGGTAATATTGTAATTAACTCGAATTGATAATTATATTTTTTCAAAATTCCTTAAAACACCCACCCAGCCCGCCCTGGAGGTGGGCGGCGGCGAAGCCGCCGCCTTTTCTCTATAAATTTTAAGGAATTTTGAATCAGTTATATCAAGCCTTTCAACTATTTAGTAACCAGAGTTAATTAGTAAACAACGTCATTGCGAGGCATTATAGCGTTTTGAGCAAATTTTCATGAAAAAAATCGCCTTTATTATAAGAATGTTCCAGCAAAAAAGCTTTCATGGCGGAGGAGAAAAGCTTTTTTACAACCTTATAAAACGATTCATCGAAAAAGGGGTTGAAGTTGACGTATATTGCAGCGAATCAGATGTTATACAGGCTGGTTTTGCCGGCAGGGTTATAGTTATAGATGAGCATTATGACCATAATAACCCCCTGACTATGGAAAAATTCTATGATAAAGCCGGAGAACTTATTAAAAAAGAAAACTATGACTATGTAATCTCAGAAAACATTACCCCGCCTGTTGATATAACTTTTTTGCAAGGCCATTCGCTTGTAAACAGGCTGAAAAACATTAAAAACCCTTTTGAAGCTTTCTTATACAATTTTAGAAAAGTCAAAAAAGAGCGGATTAAATATCAGGAAAAATGGATTAAACAGGGATACAGAAGGATATTTGCTGTATCCGAGGTTTTAAAACGGGATATAGTTGATAATTTTGGGGTTTCCGGGGATAAAATATCTGTAGTTTATCCGGGGGTTGAAGCTACAGAACCTGTCAGCGCCGATTTAAGCAATGATAAACCAACATTTGGGCTGTTAGCACCCGGATTTAAGATAAAAGGCGGTTTTGTGTTTCTGAATGCCCTTAAAATCCTCAAAAAACAGGGGCATGACTTCAAGGCCAGAATAATTTACCCTAAATATAAAAAAAATTTTGGCGTGCAGCTCCTTATAAACCTGTATAACCTGGATGACTGCGTGGAATTTTTGCCGTACCAAAATAATATCCATGAATTCTACAGGTCAATTGACTGTCTTATCGTCCCTTCTCTGGAAGATACGTTTAACCTTGCAGCTTTAGAGGCTATGGCCTGCGCAAAACCATGTATTATCAGTACAAACGCCGGGGCAAGTGAGATTATCGAAGATGGAGTAAACGGGTTTACGTTTAATGTTAAGAAAAACAGCGCAAAAAATCTTGCCGGAAAAATTGAATTTTTGATAAAAAACCCGGATTTTTATCAAAAAATGTCAGGTTCTGCTCTTGAAACCGCGAAAAAATACACCTGGAATACAAATTTTGATCAATTTTTTAATGAACTTTCAAAAATTTAAAATTTTTAAAAGTTTTACAAAAGTAACAATTTTAAAGAAAATTTTTTATGATTTAGCAATTATTTTTATCTTTATACTTTAATAAATTAAGTTTATGCGTAAGTAAATTTTGAGTTGGAACTTTGGAAAGGAAGATTTATGAGCGGGAAAAAAGCCGTAAAACTCGAAAAATCAAAACTGACAAAATATATTATGCTAAGCCTTCTTGGCGGAATGTTTTTTGGGTGGATATACCCAAAGATATGTTTGCTATTTCCGGAGCCTGACAAAATTTATTCAGTAATAGCTGAGGCTCTTAAAGCAGGAGCCCATTTATTCCTGCAAATGATAAAAATGATCCTTGCGCCGTTAGTATTCTCAACCCTTGTTGTTGGAATAGCCGGGCATGGAAACATAAAAACGCTCGGCAGTATCGGTTCAAAGACTATAATTTATTTTCTTACGGCTACATCAATTGCGCTTATAATAGGGTTATTAGCGGCAAACATACTGCACCCGGGAGTAGGTTGCTCTGTTGACTGCTCAGCCAGCCAGATGGAACAGCTGGAAGCCATAAAAGGCTCTTCAGAAACCCATTCTGTGGCGGATACTTTTGTGCATATGGTCCCTAACAGCGTGTTTAACGCTATGGCAAATAATTCCATACTTCAAATTGTTGTTTTCTCGGTATTTTTCGCGCTTGCCCTGGGTGCAATCGGTGAAAAAGGCCAGCCTGTCCTTGACGGACTAAAAAGCCTTTCTGAAGTAATGTTCAAATTCACAGAATACGTCATGAACTTTGCGCCGTTTGGGGTTTTCACTGCAATTGCCTCAACTATCGGGGAAAACGGGATCTCTATACTGCTTTATTACGCAAAACTCATATTCGCATTATACCTGGCCCTGTTTATATTTGTAGTAACCGTTCTGATAACGGTTTGCTCTATAATAAAAGTCCCGTTCCTCAATGTCTTAAAAGCAATAAAAGACCCCGCGCTTCTGGCGTTCTCTACTGCTTCCAGCGAAGCAGCACTGCCAAAAGCTATGGAAACAATGGAAGATTTTGGTGTCCCGAAAAAGATAGTAGGGTTTGTAATGCCGACAGGATATACATTCAATCTGGACGGAAGTACACTTTACCTTTCGCTTGCGGCAATATTTATCGCTCAGATGTATAATATCCCGATGGATTTATGGCAGCAGTTATTGATGATGTTAGCGTTAATGCTTGCCAGCAAGGGCATGGCAGCAATCCCAAGAGTTTCACTTGTAATCCTGGCAGGCACACTGGGAAGCTTTAATATTCCTGTGGCAGGTGTTGCGGTTCTTTTAGGAATCGATCATATCCTGGATATGGGAAGAACAACAGTTAACCTTATTGGAAACTGCGTTGCAACCGTTGTAATTGCCAGATGGGAAAACGAGTTTAGCTATCACAAAATGCATCTGTTCATGGAAAGGCTTAATGAAGAAAATGCACCACCGTCGCTTGGCAAGCTTCCGGCCCAGGAAATGGCTTCTGCCATGGCAAGCAGGAAAAAAGACATTGCAGTAAGTTCATATACAGCTCAGTATGAATATGTACCGGATAAGAACCTCAGGGAAAATTTAGAAACTTCCGGCTAAAAACATAAGTTTTATTAATTCTCCAGGAAAATAAACGATAATAAAGAACAAAAACCTCTTATCGTCATTCTGAGAGGCTTGCCCCCGAAGAATCTCATGACCGCTCATTTTAGTATAGGATGACGTAAAATACAAAACAGATGTAAAAACTTTTTGTTTGTTCCTTAAAAATCACAACGTCATTGCGAGGCATAAAACTTTGCTTTTAAGCAGAAAGCAAATATCCGAAGCGAAGCAGGCGGTGCTGTCCGCATTTTCGCAAGCAATCTTAATAACGGCATAGCAGGTAAAAAGATTGCTTCGCAACACGATTATACGCATATATAAGAAGATCCACGGCTCGCAATGACGT
>JANQEB010000047.1 GCA_028278605.1 Candidatus Gastranaerophilales bacterium | reverse complement strand
AAAATTATAGAGAATCGAAAAGAGGCGGAGCCTCTTTTCCACCTTTAGGGTGGCTGTGGGCGGGTTTTGGCAAATGTTGCATACATGCAATTCGCGACTGGAGTTAATTAACAATAGCCTTATTAAATAGACCCTCCCGTATCAAGTACGGGACAGACTTCTCTAGTGCGGGGGGCATCAGTTATTATTAAAACACTACCAAGTTTTAAAATGCGTAAGTTTTTATTCTTTACCCCTTAATTACTTTTTAAGATCACTATAGATAAATTTTATCGGGTATAATTTTAATTATGAGCGAAAATAATAAAAAAACAGTTATACCACTGGAAAAACCCTTAAAAGGAACCATAAAAGTTCCCGCTGACAAGTCAATTGCCCATAGAGCCGCAATGCTTGCCTCCCTGGCAAAACAAAAAGTGTTAATAAAAAATTTTTCATCAGGCGCTGACTGTAAAAGCACCCTGAGCGTGCTGGAAAAACTCGGTGTTAATATAGAATTCCTGTCAGAAAACGAGCTTATCATTCATAACAAAGAAGGCTTTAAAGAGCCGAAAGAAACGCTTTATGCGGGGAATTCCGGTACAACAATAAGGCTTATGTCCGGAATCCTTGCCGGATCCGATTTTACCTCAATAATTACAGGCGATGAAAGCCTGCAAAAACGTCCCATGGGAAGGGTTATTAACCCTTTAAAACAAATGGGGGCCGATATAACAGCACAGGATAACAATACAAAAGCGCCAATTACAATCAGGGGAACGAGTTTAAAAGGAATAATTTATAATTCCCAAATTGCAAGCGCCCAGGTAAAATCATGTATACTTCTTGCCGGCCTGAATGCTGAAGGAGTAACAGTTGTAAGGGAGCCCTTTAAGTCAAGAGACCATACCGAGAGGATGCTGTCTTATCTTGAAGCTGATATCGAAGTTGAGGATACAAAGGTTAAAGTAAAAAAATCAAACCCGGAAGCAAAACCCCTGTCAATTCCGGGGGATATTTCCTCGGCAGCATTTTTTATTGTTGCGGCAAGCATTATCCCCGGCTCGGAAATTATCATCACAGATACCGGGCTTAACCCTACAAGGACCGGAATTATTGACGTAATGCGGCAAATGGGGGCTGATATTACTGTTTTAAACCAAAGGACAGAATGTAATGAAGAGGTGGGGGATATTAAGGTCAAATACTCGGAACTTAAAGGAATTACCATAGGCCGAGAAATGATCCCCAGAATTATAGATGAACTGCCCGTAATTGCGGTTGCGGCAACCCAGGCAAAAGGCACCACAATTGTCAAAGAAGCTGAAGAGCTAAGACATAAGGAATCAGACAGGATAAAAGCAATTTGTCTTGAGTTGAAAAAACTGGGCGCTGATATCGAAGAAGCTGTTGACGGGTTTGTAATTTACGGAAAAACAAAGCTCAGGGGGAATTGCGAGCTGGAAACTTATCATGACCACAGAATTGCGATGTCAGGATATGTGGCAGGCCTTGCATCATTGAGGCCTGTAAGGATAAACGAATTTCAGTGGGTGAATATTTCTTTTCCCGAATTTACTCAAATGTTTGAAAGTCTGTACCAGTAGTAAATTCACTCTTATAAACACACTCAGAATCCGGGTTTAGCGAGGAAACCCCTTTAGCCCACGGAAGTATAAACCAGAATTTTGAGCCTTTATCTATTTCCGACTCAAAATCAATCACCCCGCTGTGAAGCTCAATCAGTTTTTTGGTTAAAGTAAGCCCCAGGCCTGTTCCTTCTTGCTTTCTGGTCAGGGAAGAATCAAGCTGCCTGAACCTTTTAAAGATTTTATCCTTGTCCCCCGGTGAAATGCCTATACCGTTATCAAGCACTTCAACCTTGAGGTTTTCATCTTCCTGAAAAGCTTTTACATATACCATGCCGCCTTCCCGGGTAAATTTCACGGAATTGCTCAACAGGTTATACATTATTTGTTTGAATTTTCTTAAGTCCGCATTAATAGATAAATCAGGAGGAATATCCGCTTCTATATTTACGTTTTTTTGCACAGCCAAACTGTTAAGAACAGAAACTGTTTCTTTTATTGCTGTATGTACATTGAAGTTTTCATAATGAATTTCCATATTGCCGGATTCTATTTTGGACAGGTCCAGCAGATCATTTACCAGCCTTAAAAGATGTTCCCCGCTCACAGAAATGTTTGTCAGGAATTTTCTTTGTTTTTCATTTATTTTACCGAAATTTTCGCTAAGAAGCATCTCGGAAAAGCCTATTACCGCATTTAGCGGAGTTCTTAATTCATGAGACATCCCTGCTAAGAAATCATTCTTAAGCCGTGTTGCTTCCTGAATTTTTGAATATAAAATTGCCTGATTTATAGCTATTGAAATCTGGCTGCCAATGTCTTTAAGCACATCAAAATGGTCATCTGTCCATTTTCTGGGATACTCTGTCTGGTGGACCATAAGAATACCCAGAAAGCCCTCTTTAAAAACTATGGGAATTATTATGAGCGATTTAATCTTATTATGCCTGAAATAATACTTCTCTTCAGGTTTTAATTTCTTTTTTTCCGGGTTATCTATACAAATTGGAAGGTTGTTTTTTATGAGAAAACTCTGCCAGTCAAAGGGAATTTTGCATACAGGCTTTTCTTCATTGATTAAGGAAGAAATGTTTTCTTTTTTTCTATATTCACTGCGGAAATAAAACTTTTTATCCTGTTTTTCATATAAAGCAATAAGGCATCGGTCAACTTTTAGCAGTGAACCTACTTCCTTAACTGTATTTTCAAGTACTGTATCAAGTTCAAGGCTTTCGCGAATACTATTTACAAGCCATCTTACAATTCTTTCCTTTTCCTGTTGTTCAAATATTTTGTTAATATATCTTGTCAGTTCACAGTTAGAGCCTGTAATGTCAGTATTTAAACCTTTTTCAATTCTTTTAACAAGGGCTTTAATTCTATAAATAAAATTATTAGGACTTAATAGAGGTATTTTAGTCTTTTTTGTAGATTTTTTTTGCATTGGTTTGTCCTAATTTTCCAAAAATTAATCATTTTCTACCCTAAAAAACGATAATACGATTTTTACGTTTTAGACTTGATTAATATATACTTATGGCTTATAAATTAAAATTATATATTAACTTGTGAATCATATCTTAAGTGTAGTCTTTTTTGCCAATAGTTTAAATGCCATATTTTCGTTTAATCGTTTAAGTTTAATAGCTTAAGGGGATAATTTTGAAAAATCATATTGTAAAGTTTTTTTAAATTAAGATATCCACTTGCATATAAATTTAAAATCCTGTTAAGAAATTTTATCTTATAACCCGAATTACTTAATTACATTTTTTCAAAATTCCTTAAAACGCTTATGCGAAGCAGGCGAAATGGACAGCGAAACGAAGTGCAGTCCCTGCTTCGCCGCAAAAATGCGGACAGCTCCGCCTGCTTCGCACAAGCTGTCCGCGTTTTCGCAGCAAAGCGGGAGTGGAGCAAAACCAAAACGGAAACGTTTTAGTTTTGGTGCGAAGCAGGAGTTCGCAAGAACTCATTTTCGTTGGAGGTTTTGCGTAACTCATTCCCTCCCGGCCCGTCCCAGAGGAGGGCGCGCGGCGCAGCCGCGCGCCTCTTTATCTATAAATTTTAAGGAATTTTTATCAAGCTATAAATTGTTTTTTAACTAACCCGTCATTCGGGTTAATTAACACTAGTACTCTGTTAAATTAATTTTGTCCGTCATCCTGAGCCCACCCCACCCATGGTGGGGGGTGGCCGAAGGATCTCAGGTAATGAGATTCTTCGCC
>JANQEB010000037.1 GCA_028278605.1 Candidatus Gastranaerophilales bacterium | reverse complement strand
TAAAAGCATAGAAGCCTCACATAGAGACTTCTTACAGGATTTCTATATGAAAAAATATACTAATCAAGATGTTTTCGAGCTAGTTGCGTAAGTCCTGTTTATATATATTAGAAGCTCAGAAAGCTAATTTTCCCTAAAAAGTACCAACAGAGCTTGAAATTCCATTGATGTTTAAACAGTTAAGCAGATAAAGAACTTTTCAGACACCCTTTTAGAGTAAGGGTTTGCAGGGTATTAACCCTATTACTCCGCTATCTCCTTGCTTTTTTGGGAATATTCCTTAAGTTTTTTAGTAGTTACCTTTTTATCATTAAGAACACCTGACCCGCCCACGCAACCTCCGGGACAAGCCATCACTTCAACGAGATTACCTTCCTCACATTTGCGATTTTTTGCCCACTTTTTTAAGTCCCTGATGTTTTTTTTGTCAAGACCGTCTATGCAGAGGGGTTTTATCTTATTATCGTCCCTGGAGGCTGCCTTAACAGAATCGGCAACTCCTGTGGTAACACCAAAGTTTCTTCCCCGGGCAGATGCTTCGTTTGCAAATTTGTACTCTAAGAGGTTAGCCAGCTCGATCTGCAACGCAACAAACAGCGCTCCCATTTCCTCGAAACTCATTACATAATCAACGTTTTTATCCGTTAAGCCTTCTTTCCTCTTTGCCGCACATGGTCCCGCAAAAACTGTAACCGCTTCCGGATACTGCTTCTTCACAAGTCCAGCCGTGTAATAAAGGGGCGTTTTAGTCTCAGACATAAATGGTTTGATGTCCGGCGCGTGTTTATCAACAAATTCCTTATACGACGCGCAACATGAAGTCGTCATAAACTCGCCTTCCTCTTTTATGCGCTCTTTAAACTCCTCGGCTTCGTTTTTTGCTGTTACGTCTGCTCCCTGAGCCACTTCATAAACCTCATCAAAACCGGCTTCTACCAGACCCTGCGCAATTTGTCCTATCTCAGCCGGTAATTGCCCCACTATTGATGGTGCAACCATCGCAATAACTTTTTTATCAGACTTTATTGCCTTTAATATATCAATAACCTGGCTTTTTTCCGCCACTGCGCCAAACGGGCACGCAATGATACAAGCTCCGCAGTTTATGCATTTATCAAAGTCAATTTCCGCCACGCCGATTTCATTTTTTCTTATGGCATCAACCGAACAGGCGTTCTCACAGGGGACAATAAGTTTTACTATAGCGTTATACGGACATACAGAAATACATTTCATGCAGTTTTTACATTTTTCCGGGTCAATTACCGACCTGCCCTCTTTTATAGAAATAGCCCCAAATGAACATGTACTTACGCAGGGCCTGGCAACGCATCCCTGGCACAAATCAGTTACAAAAACCCTGCTGGGAACGCAGCCTTTACAGGCTGTATCTATGACCGTCAGGACTTCTTCTTCCGGTTTTTCCCTTTCTAACGCCTGCTGGGCATATTCGCTTAAATGCCTGCTTTCCTCATCGTTCTCAATTGCAAAGCCAAGAGCCGCTATTTCCCTGTATCTCAAGACAGCCCTTTCTTTGTGAATACAGCAACGATAAATAACTTCACTATTTTTGGGTCTTATATCAAATGGTATTTTATCAGCGTTTTTTATAAAATTTTCTGACAGGAAAGCCCGTATTAGCCTCACCAGGACTTCTCTTCTTAAATTTGTTATATGGTTTTTATTGTTCATTGATCTTTTTCTCTATTATGTCTGTAACTTTTTCTATAGTCGCCTCCGGGACGACTTCTTCATTTACCGTTACATAGGGGGCTCCGGTAAATTCATTGTCCCGGCACAAGTCAAGACAGGCAGAGCTTTCAACATTTACTTTCCCGCAATATTTACGGGTAACTAATTCTATGAGCTCCTGCTGCTTAGAACCGCCCATTACAAAACATGTTGTGCCCAGGCAAATTTTAACGTTGATTTTGGTCATTTATTTCTACCCCCTTTATATAAATTTTACATTTATTTTTTTAACGTATTTTTCTTCCAGAATTTTTATCATCCTCTTAACAACATTTTTCCTTATTTCGAGTTCTATTGGCAAGTTTGGATCATAATGCGCCTGGTTTAATTTTACGCCAACCATAAAATCAATGCAGTCACTGTCTAAAAACAAATCAACAAGCTTACCTGCGGCATCAGGCTGTATTTTTTGCGGGTTTTCAAGATATTCCACAGCTTTTGTCATTGTTAAAATACCTTCGGTTACCAGGTCAACTCCTTCCATTTCGGATATTGACGGCAAATTCCCGGATGGGATCTTGCCGCCGGTAATAGGGCGGTTTAACTCCCTGGAAATTAAGTTCGTGGTTGTTCCGCCGCAGATTGCCTTTTTCCCGTCAAATCCGGCAAACATCTCCGCGTATTCCCGGTCTTTTTCCGAGTGATAAGGAGGTCCCGTAAAGACAATCAGCTTTCTTGGGCGTCTAAAATATAATACGGAGGAAGAAATATCATCTTTTGCCTCTTTGTTTATCTCTTTTTTCTCTGCTTCCTTTACTATTTCCGCTGAAAGCTGCCTGCTGGAAATATACGGTTCTTTTTTTAAAATTTCTCTGACAAAACCGATAAGACCACTTCTTCTCCAGCCCAGTTTATAGCCGGGACTGCCCAGCCCTGATTGCGTAACCCCGTCAGAGCAGAATATTAACCTGTCTTCGGATTCCATTTTTATTTCATAGCATTGCATGTGCCTGTTTTGAAATTTTCTGGACGTAATAACTTTTGGCTCGGTATTCAAAACTTTCCCGTTTCTGACCCATAAAAACTGTGGGTTGCCTTCCTCCACTATCTTTGCATTTCCGTCAGAATTGCAGTCAATTACTGAAAACGTTGCATAGCTGATTTTCCTTACTTTACAGACAGGCAAGGATTCCATGATGATTTCAGTTGCTTTAATCAAATCCCGTTCGGCTTCGGCAAACTTAAGCACCATGGTTGCCGTCATCCGGGACAGGATACTTGCTTTTACCCCGCTGCCCAGTCCGTCAGAGAGAACGGCAATTAACCTGTCTTCCCCGGGGTATCGCTTAGAGGTGAATGAATCGCCGTATGCATTCTGTCCCTGCTTTTTCCGTTGAAAATGGTCTATGTCAATAAATAGGGACTCTTCCACTTCATTCCCCCTTTTTAGACTCATAGCATTCTGTAATTGAATTCAGCAAAACCTCAGTCTCAACCATATGCTCACCCAGCAGGCAGGCTATTTCCTGCACAACAGATATATTCTTATTAATTACCGTCTGGGCTTTTTTAGCTATCCTGTCCCGCTTCATTTCTGATTTTGTTACATCAACTATAATGGCTCCTACAACCTGGCTTGTTTCAATGCTAAATACAGTAATGTCAAAAAGTCCGTCCTTGATATGATAATGCTCTTTATGAACGTCTTTTCCGGTCTTAAGCACCTGCCTGAAAATATCAGCGCAGGGCAGTAATCTGTCAAGATATGCGCCTATCAAGTCTTCCGGGCAGCCCTTAAATCTCTCGTAAACCTCACTGGCAAACATTTTTATAAAAGCTTCATTTATTTCAACTATTTTGAGCAGGTTATTTACAATAACCACGCCGGAAGGCATACAACGAAGCATGGCCCCTGCCTTTTTCATGGCGGTTTTCCTCATATAAGAAACACACATGGAGGTTTCAGCCTTGCCTGACAGCAAGGCTTCCGTAAACTGGCGGCAATTATTATAACCGCACCCGCCGCAGTTTAGCTCGTCTTCAATACTGTATTTCCCTATGGATTCAAGGGCTTTTTCTATTTCCGGGAGAGTATAAGCGGTTTCTTTCGCCGGGGCGGGAAGGTAATTTTCCTCAAGGACAAGCTTGGGCTCTTTAGGAATACGTTTTCTGGACTGAGCATTTGATAAGACATCGGAAATTACGGAGATTCCCGGTTTCCGGGTGGAAATGCAGGGACCTGCAACACATCCCCCCTCACAAGCAAGGGCTTCTATGAAGACGGGGTTATCAATTTTTTCCGGGTCAATACCTTCAAGCGACTTCTTCAGCGAGTTAAGCGCGCTTACGTTAATAAGCTGGACGTTACCGGGTAATTCACAGCGTTTTATTGTTTCATTCATGCCCCCTTCCAGGGGATAAAGAGAGCCTTCGTAAGCTTCTTCCGGCACGAACCTGTATTCATCCTTATTGTCTGAATCGTTTAAAACAATCCCATTCTGCTCAATCCATTGGTTTAGCTCTTCAAAAGTAAGGGCAACGTCAATGAGCTCAGGGTGTTTATCGGATTCGTTTTTCTTGGCTATGCAGGGTCCGATAAAAACTATGGAAATATCAGCCCCATACTGTTCTTTTAGCATTTTAGCGTGTGTAAGGGCTGGGGATGCAATGTTTGTTATGCATTTAGCGTATTCAGGCATATAAATCCTTATAAAATCAACAGCTGCCGGGCAGGCGCTGGATATGAAAAGACCTTTTTCTTCACCTGATAAAAACTTTGCTGTTTGTATGGATACCTCTTGCGCTCCAAGGGCTGTTTCTGAAACTTCGCTAAACCCCAATTCCTTAATTAATCTAATTAAGTTCTGTTCTGAAATATCCCAAACCCCTCTCCAGCTGGGCGCAAGGGAAACAAAAACTTTTTGGGCTAATGATACCAGGCTCTTTGCTTTTTCAAGGTCATTGCGGACTTTTTTCGCGTTTTGCGGACAGGCTTTTATGCAGTTGCCGCAAGCAATGCACTGCTCCGGTATGACCGAGGCGTGCCCGTCTTCAATTCGAATTGCTTTAACGTAGCATTCCCTGACGCATTTATAACAGTCGGAACATTCACTTTTTATTGTGTATACAGGATAGGAACTATTCATTTTGCTTACCCTTATTTACGTGTTAAGGTAAGATCGAGAAGAGCTTTTTCCAGTTGGGTTATATCTGTATTTTTATAGGATTTTTCACCAATCATTATATGAGGTCCGGCGGAACAATTATTCCCGCACCTGTGGCCAATAAGCTCAATTTGCGCTTCAAGGTCTATGTTTTCTATAAATTTTTCAATATAAGCCAGGTTTTCAACATTTCCCCTGGCAAAACATGAACTGCCCATACACACTCTAATAATGATTTTTTTCCCTTTACTCATGATCAAAAAACCTTTTTTATACTAATAAATTGTGATTTATATCACTATTTATTTTAAACCCATAAAAATATTTTTGCAACCTCATTAACTGCTATCATTTAATAACTTTTTACAATCCAGGCTTTTTTGTATAGCCTGCAAAAAATTATTATTCTGATTTACACTAATAATAGTGATAATAATCACAATATTTTAATAAATGAATTCTTTTAAATAGGGATTTATGGTTTATAATATTTTCAAACAACGGAAGAAAGACGGTAATGGATCAAAAAATTTCACAAAAAGTAGTTGAAAGACTTACCCTTTATCATAGTATCCTTATAGAATACCTGGAAGAAGGCATTGAGGCGATATCAAGCCCTCAAATAGCAGCCAGGCTCAAAATTGATGATTCCCAGGTAAGAAAGGATTTTAAGCTGTTAAACAATGCCGGCAAGTGCCGGGTAGGTTATCTGGTAAAAGACTTGAAAGAGTCGATCGAAAATACCCTGGGTTTTTCCGCCCCCAAAGATGCGTTTATAATAGGCGCGGGCAATGTAGGCCTGGCTCTTGCTAAGTATGATAACTTTACTAATTATGGATTAAACGTGCTTGCGCTTTTTGATAATGACCCTATTAAAGTAGGAATGGAGTTTGATAATAAACAGATTTTCCATATATCAAAACTTCCAAACCTGGCAGAAAGGCTAAATGTAGATATAGTAATTTTAACTGTGCCCAGGCAGCAGGCTCAAAAAGTCGCTGATTTTGCTGTGGAATCAGGAATAAAGTACATTTGGAATTTTTCTCCCGTTATTCTTAGAGTTCCCTCCGGGGTGAATGTGTGGAATGAAAACCTCATAGCAAGCTTTTTACAATTTGCATACAAAAATATAATCGGCTCATAGCCTCTTTCCTACTCGAATTGCTAGTGCACAGTTAAGTAAATTTTATAGAATCGTCATTCTGAGCCGCCTCCCGCCATAGGCGGGGCGGGCGAAGAATCTCATTACCTGAGATCCTTC
>JANQEB010000021.1 GCA_028278605.1 Candidatus Gastranaerophilales bacterium | reverse complement strand
TTGGAATTTTGCGTAAGTCCTGTTACAAAAACGAAAACTAAATCGTTTCCGTTTTTTTACTCCTGCTTCGCAAATGACGCCACGTCAAAAAATACCACTACCAAAAATTTTTACTTATTTCGTCATTCTGAGCCACCTCCCGCCTATGGCGGGACGGGCGAAGAATCTCACCGTTTTAGACCTTGAAATCCTGAGCCAGCCCGCAGGGCTGGCTCAGGATGACGTAAAATACAAAACAGATGTAAAAACCTTTTGTTTGTTCCTTTTTAAATTTATTTATTATCTCTCGGTATAGAGAACAACTTCTACCTGTATTGTTAAATTTGGCGGCTTATGATTCCTTGCTATGAAGATTCTGTCAGTATCAGGCTCAACCAGTGTAACTCCAGGATGATCTTGTTTTTCTCTTATATAGCTTTCTCATTCAGTTGATTCTGGTGTTTTCTCTCTATCTCTGATAAGTAAAGCACCACTTTCAAGTTCGATAGTTTCTACTTTTCTACCAGGGGGTATATCAGTTATACTTATTTCACTGTTCGTATAGCCTTCCTCATTTATAAACAGGCCTAAGTTAGTACTACCTTGAAAGTTTAAATTATTATAATGACTATCATTAACAACTACGGTATTAAGCTCCCCTTCATCGCTGTCTAAATAAAGTGGAATTGGACCTCTAGAAGAAATCCATAAACTGCTTGTATTATTAAGGGTTACTTTATGCGGCTCACCATTAATTGCATCACTATCACTGCCCATATATATACCGCCGTCTTTAACATTGTGATAATCTACTATATTTGGGCCGCTCCCTATGTCTGTACTAATGTTTGTGCTACCTTCTACTCTTACTGTATTTGGGCCATTCCCTGCATCAAAAACAACATCTTCTGAATTAATGATTTCTACTATGTCCGGCACTCCACCTGCTTTTTCTTCAGCTTCTGATTCAGTGTCAAAGTCAAGGCTTTTAGAATTTTCTATTCTGAATCTGCGTTCACCATCAGAATTTTCAGCATTTTTAGACTGGAGATTATCGATATCATATCCTATCCAACCATCTAATACAAGGGTTCCATCTTCTTCCCGATAAACTTTTCCTACTCGTGCATCACCAGGATTACCTCTAAAAGAATAGGCCAAATAATAAGAAAAAACTGTTTCTTGAAGTTCTCCATCCGGCCCCTTAGCATTTAGCGGTCTTATTGTGTAGATATCATTCGATGCAGGGTTTACTACTACAGGTGTTATTTCAGTCATAAATTCCTTCCTCCCTTAATTTCATAAATATACTAACCTAATATTCCTTCCTGTATATTTATAAAAACAGATAGGAACAAAAAATTGCTTAGAGGGTGTCTGAAAAGTTCTTAACAATTCTCCGGCTGTCATTGCGAGGAGGGGCGAAGCCCCGACGTGGCAATCTTTCCAGCATTTTTGTTTATAATGATAATTGGATAGATTCCCACGTCGCTTCACTTCGTTCCGCTCCTCGGAATGACATTTTCTCTTTTTGTAGCAGACTTTTCAGATCACCTCTTAAATATTTTAAAATTTTTTTAAGACAAACCAAAAAATTACGCGTAATCAAGCGAGCAGATTTTTATTTCTGATTTCTTTAACTGTTTTTTAAGATGTAAATTATTTTTTGTTTGTTCCTTAAAAATTAAATCTTAAACAACTTTTCAGCGTTGCCGGAGGTTGTATTAGCAACTTCTTCAAAGCTTATGCCCTTAATTTCCGCTATGGCTTGCGCAATTAGCTTTACTTTAGAAGGGTCATTTTGCTTGCCCCTGAAAGGATGCGGCGCCAGAAACGGTGAGTCGGTTTCAATTAACAACCGTTCCAGCGGGACTTTTTCTGCTACTTCTTTTGGCTTTCTTGAATTTTTAAACGTAACCGGTCCCCCCAGCGATATGTAAAAACCAATTTTAATGCAGTCCATAGCAAATTCCGGGCTGCCTGAAAAACAGTGCATAACCCCTTTTACACCCGGGTACTCTTTAAGGGTTTCAATTGTGTCAGCATGAGCATCCCTGTTATGGATAATTAAAGGCAGGTCAAGTTCCAGGGCAAGCCTTATATGTTCTTTGTAAACCTGCTTTTGCTTTTCTAAAAAAGTTTTGTCCCAGTAATAATCGAGCCCGGTCTCGCCGATTGCAACAATTTTTTCGTGTCTGGCATAGTCTTTAAGCTTTTCATAATCACCATCCTGCCAGTTTATGGCTTCTGTGGGGTGAACAGCAACAGCGCCGTAGACATTATCATATGTATCAATGATTTTAATTATTTCAGGAATATCATCCGTTGCTACTCCCGGAATTATGATTTTTTCTACTCCGGCATCAAGCGCATTGCCTAAAACTTCATCAAGATTTTCCCTGAGATCCTCAAAATCCAGGTGGGCATGTGTATCAATAAGTCTGTACTTATTCCTCATAATATTTGTATATTAATCTAAATAACCTGAGCCGCCAATTAATTTTTATGGAATTTCTAAAAACTCCATCCGGCTATCATTAGTTTTTAGCTAAGCAGTCGACTTGAGTTAAGTAACCCCAATGACGGGTTCAAAATTTTTCAAAAATCCCCACCACTCCCACCCTTAAGGAAGTCAAGGGCCTTCGGCTCTTGGAATGAGTTTCACAAAGGTTCCAGACCGGCAAAGCCGGATCTTCACCTTTGCTCCACTCCCGCTTGTATGATTAATTCCAGTTAAAATTAAAGAGAATTAGTAAATGTTTGACGGATAAAGATCGTGCTGGGTAAAAAACCTGTTGCGAAGAT
>JANQEB010000020.1 GCA_028278605.1 Candidatus Gastranaerophilales bacterium | reverse complement strand
TTGGAATTTTGCGTAAGTCCTGTTACAAAAACGAAAACTAAATCGTTTCCGTTTTTTTACTCCTGCTTCGCAAATGACGCCACGTCAAAAAATACCACTGCCAAGAATAATTTTTGATAGGCGGGCAATTTAAGAAAATTTTTAATTTCATAAATCTGAGTAGTTACGATAGCGGTTTAAAAAACAATCCGTAACCGGAATTAGCCGGTCTCGTCTATAATCATAATCACAGTATTTATAGGGACAATTGCCTTTTCAATCTTTTGCTCCAGGTACATCCTGTCTCTTAACTTATTCTCAAGAGTTCCTGTATTAAGCTCTCTATACCTTTCCATTCCCTTTTTATAAACAACAATCTCTGTAAGGTACTTATCCAGCATAAGAAGCTGGTTATAACTCTCATAATAGCTTGCCGGACTGTTTTTATACTTTTTTTCCAAAATATCAACATAGAGGTTCAGGTAATTAACCTTTGCGCAAAAAAGCTGAATCTTGTCCCGGCGCTTTCCTTCAAGAATATTTTTTAACTCATACAGCAATTGGTAAACTTCTTTAATATCAGCCAGGTAAGAGCTGTATTTATTTTTTTTATGTCCAATTGTAGCCCTGGGAACAACAATTGAAGACGGCTTAACTTTAGGAACAGTTTTTCTGTAATTGTTTTTTTGCTCAGGGTGTGTTTTATCCCCCAGTTTAGGAAGGTTTCCCATATACCCGTATCCCGGTGTTAAAAACCCGATAAACATTAACAAAGAAACAACGGTTAATTTTTTAAAAACTTGATTCAGCTTGCACATTTTCCCATAACTTTATTGTTAACCTGTCTATATATTAAAATACTCCCCAATAATTAAATATCCACTTTTTGGCCGGGATATTAATTGTTTATTAAAACATACACTTCTTATAGATTATTCTATACATTTTTTAAAACCTGGCAAGTTTTTGTTAAACATTTGTAAACTTTTGTTTTGATTTTATAAAGTTAAAATAAAAAATTACCGATAAAAAATAATAAGAAAAGCCTGACAAAAGAAAAATTTTCCTTATAATACCTTACACTACCACTTTATATCCCTTTTGAACCATAAGGGGGGGCTTTTACAAGGAATTAATTAAGCAGACAAAAATACAAGGAGAAGAGCAATGAGCGACATCCGTATTAACAAAATTAGCGGTATACAACCACAAAAAACTGACAGCAAAGAGCTGCAGGAAGATAAAGTTGAAAAACAGGTAACCAAAAAACCTGAAGTGGTTAGAAAAGACGCCGGTGAAATTCTTGATCATATGGCCAGGTCTGCGCAGCTAAACAAGTTTCAAGTTACAAAGAAAGAAATTAACGTACAAAAGTATGTTAATGCAGATAGCGAAAAAAGAATTGAGCAAATGATGAAGGCTTTTGATGAAACTATATTAAAAAGTGCACAGGTCGCCATTGAAGAATTTGGATTACCGGAAGAGGTCGGCCAGGACGTAGCCATAATGGCATTTAACCAGAAATTCCTGGTCTAGAGGCACCCTCTTTTTTAAATAAAACAAGAAGACAGTATATCACTGTCTTCTTTTGTTTTGTGGTTTAGATCGGGAAAAATACTACTATACCGATTTCAATAAGTAACCGTTAAATGAAAATAATACTCATAAATCGGTATGGCGAAAATGAGCTAAAGCTCCTGCATTCGCAAGCGAAGCA
>JANQEB010000300.1 GCA_028278605.1 Candidatus Gastranaerophilales bacterium | reverse complement strand
AGACCTCATTCTAAGTGCTTACATTTATGAGGTCTTTTTTATTTTATTTTTGTTCCATTTTCGATTTTACAAATTAATTCGCGACTCGAGTTAATTAACTGAAAGGCTTGATATGACTGATTAAAAATTCCTTCCCGGGCTAGTTTTATGGCAAGTAAAAACCAACTTCCAGAAGCTTTTCTATCTTTTTGGAAGCAAGTATCTCTTCTATTTTGACTTTTAAAGCCTCAAGTTTTTGCTCGTCATAATCCTTAAAATGATCGACCGCAGCAGGAAGTTTTATCCGGTCAGTCCTGTTAATAGCTTTAAAATGGTTATTCAACTCGCAAAATTCCCTATAAGCTCCAAGAATAGGCGTTAATGAATTTCCAATCCTTGATGGGCGTCTTAAATGGTAAGTGCTTGTCTTGTTTAATTTCTCAATAAGTCCTGCAATAAAGTTGATTTCCAGTGAATAATCAATGCTATTTCTTTGCTCTAAAGGCAATTCCATAATCACATTCCCTTCAATCTCTTTTGGGCCGGATTTATATCTGTGAAAAAGATAGCTTCCCCACAAAATACAGCCCAGATAGATTGCTGCACATTGTTTTATAGCAGGCACAAGCTGCATTTCAAATTTTTGAAACTCAAATTTTCTTTGGTGGGACTTTTTAAGCCTTGCTATTTCATCAATAATATCGCCGGCTTCAGCGGGAATTTTTATTGAAAATTCGTGATATCCCGGGTCAAACGGAACTTTATTTTGCATTTAAATCCCCTGTAATATGAATAAACGATGATCTTATAAGTTTATCAGGATTATACTATGATAATGAGTGTTAAAAAACTTGCCGGGCATTAATGAACGTAATTGGTTATGTAGTTTCATATACAGCAAAAAAAGAAGACCGTGAACTCGAAAACAAACTACAGAAGGAGAGAATCGAGGTTTTTTGCAAAAAAAACGGCTTTAACCTGTTGACTGTGCTTGTAGAACCGGAAGAGAGCAGGGCTGATTACAGGCCAAACCTGATTAAACTTTTGAACAACGCCTCTAAGAGTAAATTTACTGGCATGGTAGTATACGAGTTTGAGCGGTTAGCAGAAGAAGAGGACATAAAAAACTGGATTATACAGGAGTTTAAAAAGTATGGGATTCAGTTATATTCCATTACGCAAACCACTTTTGATGAGCATTTTCAGGAATCAGAGGAAAAATCACGCTCTATAAAACAAAAAGTCAGGGATTTACCGTCATTGCCGGAAGTTGTAACAAAAGTTACGGAGCTTGTTCAAAACCCCAACTCTTCAGCCCTGGAATTAAGTACGATTATTTCCCAGGACTCAGGGCTGACTTCCCGTGTGTTGCGGCTTGTAAACTCGGCATATTACGGTTTTCCAAAACAAATAAGCTCTATTCAGCACGCTATAATGATTCTTGGGTTTACTACCATAAAAGGGCTTGTTTTATCATCGAGTATCTTCAAGATGTTTTCTCCAAAAAACAACCTGGTTAATGCTTTTGATTATAAAAATTTCTGGAAACACTCATTAATGACCGCAATAGCTTCTAAAAACATTTATAAAAAACTTTTTTATGAAGACGACGAGAATATTTTCAGTGCAGCAATCCTGCATGATATAGGGAAACTCATTCTTGACCAGTACGACCATAGTAATTACGCAAATGTGCTGGCAGAAGCCCAGAACCAGATTTACTCAAACCAGCTGCTAAAGGCAGAACAAAAATATTGTGAAGTAACACACCCTTTTATTGGTCATATTGTTTCAGAAGGATGGAATTTACCGCCAGTCCTGTCTGATGTGATAAAATACCACCATGAACCCCTTAAATCAGAAGGACATGAGCGCATTACAACAGTGGTTTATCTTGGCAATATAATTTCCCGGCTTATTTTAGACTTAAATGAGTTTAGCATTGATGTTTTTGATGAGGCTATAACTCAGCATCTTGGGTTAAGCGAGGATTATTTGCGGGAAATTTATGATGAACTCCGGCAAGAGGCGGAAAAAATCGAAGACCTTGAGTCTTTCTTTAAGTAAGCAGGCAGCAAAAACCAGGCTGGTTATATGAGTAAAAACTAGCCCAGTTTCTCCTGAACCCTGGCAAAAATAACTTTTAATTCATCTGATAAATCACTCTGCTTCGTGATACTGCTTGCTATGATCCTTGCAAATTCAGCTTTCTTAAACTCCCCAAAACCTTTTTCCTTCCATAACCTGCACAAAACCTGCGCTTTGCTGTCTGCACCTTCTATATCACAGAGGTTTATCTTCCCGGTAAGCCTGTAATGAAGGTTTACAGCCTTACAGATAAGACCGTCAGACAAAATGTCCTCAAACTCGCCGTTTTGAATAACATAAATATCATCATTGCTTCTTAAATAAGGACTTATGGACTCAGCTTCTTCATGCCCGTCAGAATCAAATATCATAAGCACAGGTAAGTTTATTTCCCGTGAAAACCTGGCATAAAGTCTTAACATCTGGTTTTTTCCGCCGGAAGATATTATTTTTACCCCGTTTTTATCAAAATCAATTCCGGCAAGCCCTGAAAACACAGGCAGCAATGTCTCTTCCGTGGTGCCTTCGGCAAGTACCAGAAGTTCAACAGGGTTCAATGCGCTTTTTTCTTTACGGTATTTTTTAGCCTCGGCATAAATACTTTCCAGTTTTGCCGGTATACCAGGCTCAAGAAGGTCCAGGTCGTGCTCTTTTATGATTTCATTAAGCCGGATAAGCCTCTTAATACTTCCTGACAGGTTCGGTTTGCAGGAGCTGAGGTTTAAAAAACCTTCAATATTAATGGGGTGGTTTAGCTTATAAGCGATAAACAACTTTTCTGAAGGGCTAAAGCCTGTGTCTTTATCAAAAAATTCAGTATTAATAAGTCCTGCCCGTTTAAAAATTTTTTCAATTTTCTGCAAATGCTCATTCTTACAAATATCAAGATCTTCCACGGAATATTTTTCAGGATAGTAATAGCTTAAATTGCCTGATTGGATAAGGTTTTTTATAAATTCTCCCGCACAAAACTCCTGTAATTCCTCATATGCAAGATAAAGGTTCAGTGCGTAGTTGCTTTGAGTCTTTTCCCCGAGTTTTTTCAGGGATTCTGCCCATATATACTGAAAAAGTTTATTTGTCTGCGAAAACTCATAGTCCCAAAAATTTCTGGAATTAATTTTTGGCTCAATCGAATGTTTTATTAATACTTCCTTATAGACCCTTTCCAGCTTGTCAAACGGACTGCTAAAGCGGGTCAGCCTTTGAAGGGAGGTATTTAGCTCCCTGTAGTTTAGGGGCTTAAATCTTATACTGAGCGTTTTTTGATCTTTTAAAACCTTTTTTTTATTTAATACTATGGTTTTTCCTTCCTTATAAGTTTCGTTAAGTTTATGTATTTCTACTTGAAAATTTTGGCAAATTTAGGTTGGTTTTGGTTTTTAATATTATAGCAGGGAGTAAGCCAGGAAAAATGAGTCAATTTGTCGATACTTATTTAAACAGGTATAAGGTTGATAATACCGGGAACACGCAGTTAACTGCTGTTCCGGCTATTGATTATAGCAAAAACACACAGGATTCTGAAAGCGTTCAAGACACGCAGAATTCCCTGATTAAACTCGGCAAATCAATGAAAAACTGGCTTTTGGGGTCTAAAGAAACTGTTTTTGAGGAGTATCCGGATATCAGGGTTATGTATTCCAGGCTATCAAACGTTATGGACCAGGAAGGCAGGGTATATTTAAACCAGCTCTACAAAAACGGCAAACTCCTTTCAAGAGATTCAAATGACGGCTCTTCAACCCTTGAAAACATCTATAAAATAATGGCTAAACCCAGGGTATCCTTTCTTGACAAGAAAAATATAATTAAGGAAACCCTAAAAACCCTGCAGGACCCGTATTTAATTACTCAAAATATTGGACAAATTCCTCACTCTGATATGCAAGAAATTCTGCAAGCGGAAAATATAAAATTAGCGCAAAAAATTCAGAGGGAACAGGCTAATCCGTACTTTAACCCCGATGATATCGCTGATAATTATCCGATAAGACCGGAAAGTTTACTCTATATCCACGCTGCCACCTGCTCTGCTGCCAGTATAGAGTTCAACCTGGCTGACAGGAGGCCCGCTGAATTTGCGCGCTACGTCGAAGGGTTCACCAGCCCGGAAAAAAGCGTGAAAACAAGGGTTAAATACTCTGACCTTTCCCCGGATATGATGGAAGGACTGGCTGCTTTAACCCAGCAAAACGCTCGTTTCAGGCCTATTGACTGGGAAACCATTGAAATTACCGTAATGCCGGATGAAAACGCATACATAAGAGCTGATGCACAGGAAGACCACAGGCTTAAAAATACACGTTCCATGATTGATGTGCTTATGCAGTCTTCATTTATGCGCCTGGGAGCCAGGGAAACCTATAATTCCCTTACTGACAAACGCTCAAAAGAGGTTGGCGAAGGAGAAGGCCTTAACCAGTTTGAAATTGCGTTTGTCGAATCAATTGTTGACAGCAGGAGCAAAAAAGTCCCTGTATTGTATATGGAACTTGACGGTGAGCTTACACAGGTTACAAATTACGCATTTGACTTTGAGCAGACCAAAAAACACTTTGTAAAATCCCTTGACCAGGGTACAAATATAATCACTGGTTTTTTGGTTGATATGGACAAAGATAGCGGTAAAATCCATAACCCCCAGGGCCATGAAATCTTGATAACAGGCTATAAGTACGACGAAAACGGCAAACTCTGGTTTAAATACAATGATACTGATGACGGGGACTATTTTGCCCCTTCCTGGCTGGAAGCTGACGGGTTTATACCGACTATTCACCATGCTAACGTACCTATGAATGTTCTGAATGAACCGCCTGAGCAAATTCCTGTGGGTTATATGTACTTAAGAGAATATAATGCAATGCAGCAGCAGAATAAAGCTTAGTAACTTTATGAATATTGTAACTGATGAACAACGTCATTGCGAGGCATAAAACCTTGTATTTATGAGGCTAACAAACTTCCGAAGAGTTTCTTCGATTGTTGGCAATGAAGGATAAACCAGGGTTACATCCCTACAATCGAGGAAATCGTTTCTTGCCTTGTATATGAATTGATAAATGGCCTCGTGGCTTACTGACTTGCCTATGTCTTCTTCCATCTTGTTTGATATTATTTCAGGTGACCAGCCTGACTTTAGCTTTTTTTCAATGTATTCGACCATTTCAGGATCATTTATTCTTTCTCGTTTATGAGTGGCTTTCCATTTGTTTTGCATGCTTTTATGAGGGCTGCCTAATTACTGCTAAAGGGTATTTAATATTAACAGGACTTACGCAACTAACTCGAAAATGTCTTGATTAGTATATTTTTTCATATAGAAATCCTGTAAGAAGTCTCTATGTGAGGCTTCTATGCT
>JANQEB010000262.1 GCA_028278605.1 Candidatus Gastranaerophilales bacterium | reverse complement strand
GAATATTCCCCAAAAAGCAGTGAAAGTGTGATTTATTTGGCAATGTTACATTTAATGCTTAGACGATTAGCAAGGTAAAGAACTTTTCAGATGACCTCTAAGGCTCTTAAGGAACCTAACGTTGGGTAAGGGTGATAAACATTCCATTTAGTTAATGGAATAAGTCTGTTTTGTGTTTGTTCTGAATTTGTCATAATTATTCTCCTTCTTTCCTAATAAATTACCTGCTGTTCAGGTATGTTAAGGAGAATAAATCTATTATAGTCATAAAATAAAGTGACTTATACGTCATTTTTGTAATTTATTTTGTCACTTTATGTCATTTGATTTATATTTTTATAAAATTCTTTTAATTTATTTCTATAATTTTTCCTAATACCAAGCTTTGAATAAATAATCGTTAAATTATTTCTGATTGTTCCTTGAGCCTTACATAATCGCTTAGCTATTGAACTATTGCTCAATCCATCTGTAACAAGCTTTGCTATTTCAAGTTCAGACTCATTTAAGTCATGGGTATTCTTATTTAAGATTAAATTCTTGTTATCATTTTTAACCTGTTTTTGAGTTCGCATCAAATACTGTTTTAATTTATTCAAGACAACCTTTATATTTTCAATAGTGCGAATATTTACAAACTCATCCACTCTTAGATAACTGGCTTTTTTAATAAGTAAATCTTCAATTATAGTTAAATTATCATCTATTTTATTCTTTAGATGGTTAAAATGATTTACGTCTGTTATAACCGAATCAGGTAAACTTGTCTTAATTAGAAAAGTAGTATCTTTTTGAGTATAAACAATTCTTTTAGGTTCTTCTATAGAAAATAAAGAATTATCTATAGCAAAAAGGTAGGTTCCTAAGCTATTTTTTACATCATAAAAATCAACATCTTGAAGATAAGAAGTTTCGTGTATATATTTCAGAATATATTTTAAATATTCAACTGATTCCCAATTTTTCAACTCTGCATCTAATAGCCCCAATGCTTCTGCAACAGGGTCATCTATGGAGTTGATATCAATATATTTTCCTAATTCTTTTTCTAAATTATTAAAAATATTTAGTATTTTATTCTTATCATTTAATACAATAACTTGTTCAATTTTACTAAACAAATTAATTGTATCTTTAGGTAGAATTTCTTCATCTATTGCGGTTAAAATAGCATCCTTAAGTTTTTTCGCTTCAGGAGTTGCATTTGCTCTCTTTAGTTTAATTAACTCATCAAAATTTATTAATTCATATACTTTTTTAAATAGATTAGAGTTATCTATTATAAGCTTATTAAAAGAGTTGTCAGAATATAAATCTTTGTAATAGTTTGCACGCTTTTGATACTCTTGATTTAAAACAGGAGTTTCTTTAATAAAATATTGAACTCTATCAAATACTGATCTTTTATCGCCAGGAGTACTAAGTTCGTATTCAAATTCTTGGATTTCTTCAAATAATAATTTTATATTCATAAGTTCATATATATGTAAACTGACATAAAAATTCTAATATAAAATATATTCATTATGTTCTAATTTATTCAAACTTGTTACAACTTAATGGCACAAAAATGGCACAAATTACCCCGAAAACAAAAACAAGAGCCTTAAAACTCTTGCTATATTTAGGCACAAAAAAATACCCCCAAGGGAATTCGAATCCCTGTCTCCTCCGTGAAAGGGAGGTGTCCTGGGCCTCTAGACGATGGGGGCAAGTTTTAATGTATTTTATATAGTTTGCGTATGTTTAAAATAGCAGGAATACTGTTTTATTGTCAATATACTTTTTCATCAGGCAGATTTTCAGAAGTTTTACGGTGAAAATACCTGATTTCAGGGTTTATACCCGGAAGCACAAATTAAATCCTTCAAAAGAGTGTTGCTCAAATAATTCTTTATATGATAAATTAAATCCCATATAAAAACTTATGGTTCGTTAATGAAGAAACTATTTTTAAAACTAAAAATCCCAGCATTTTTTACGGTTTTATCATTGTTGATTTTATTTTTTACTCTTAATAGAGGGGCATCGGCTTTTTCAGGGCTAAAGTTTTCTTCCAAAGGCGAAGAAGCAAGATACGCTCCTGTATTTGTGCTGCTGGCAGAGACTTATCTTTCTCATGGAAACTATGATAAAGCCAGAACCTTTTTACTTAAGTCAATAAAGCTTGACCCTGATAATACCCAGGCCAGGTTTGACCTGGGGCTTGTATATGAGATCCTTGATGAATACAACAGCGCCATAGTTCAATACGATAAAATACTTGAACAGGATCCTGATAACAAGGATGTAAATTATTATCTGGGCTTATTATACGACCGTACCGGCAAAACATGCAAAGCACTTAAATATCTTCACAGGGCAGTTGAGTTAATGCCTTATAATTCTGCTGTATATTACGATGTTGGGGTTATTTACGCAAGAGAAAACAGGTATGAGGAATCCCTGCAATTTAACCAGAGAGCAGTAGAGCTAAAACCTGATTTTGCAGAGGCTTATAATAACCTTTGTTATGCGCAGGCAAATATTGGTAAGCTCGAAGCCGCATTCCCAAATTGTAAAAAAGCTGTGGAACTAGCCCCTGATAGTGCGCCTGCTCTTGATAGCCTTGGGTTTGTATATTTTGGGCTGGGAAACTATGAAAAAGCAATTGAATTCTATAAAAAAGCCCTTGAAATAGACGATAGCATTGGTGAAATTTACCTTCATCTTGGCCAGGCATATGAAAAAATTGAAAATAATATAGAAGCAGTCAAATATTATAAAAAATATATGGAAATAGAACCTGATACAGACAAAATCAAAGAAGTTAAGTCTGTTATAGGTAAATTGAAGTGATAAAATGATCTTCGCAAGGGCTTTGACATATGTTGCATATATGCAATCAGCGATTCAAGTTAATTAACCTCAATGACGAGTTCAAAATTTTTCAAAAATCCCCACCATGAATGAGCTACTGCGTTAGCTCTCGCTTGCGCACCCCCACTGCCTCTCAAGGCTCCTGGCTATTTAAAGGTTTATATTAGTTATAGTGTGTAAACAAATTTTTGTTTAATATACTTCATTTTTCGTAAATTTTTAGTAATGATATTATTATTAGAAAAAAATTATCTTATAGTTATACTAGAATGAATTTAAACCTGAGAACGGTATATATTAAAACACCCTGAAAGAATGTTAGTAAAAAGATAGAGAACAATGATGATTAAACAACTGAAAAACCTGGTCAAAATGTGTGAAGGACTAATGTGGCTTTACTTGCCGGTTGTAATAATATACTGGTCTCTTACACTTATAGAACTAAACGCTATTGCCCCTTTAAAGGCTTTTTTGGGGGTAATTGTGGTTCCGTTTGCCAGTGTTCTGGATGACTATTTTGATTTTCAGTTTTCTTTTGCCGGTACAGATGTTGATTATACTCCTCTTATTCTGGCAGTATTAATTGCTGGTTCAACTTTTTTATTAATTCTGACTACAAAAATTCTTGACTTTATTGAAGAAAGAATGGAACAAACAAAAATAGAAATGCTAAGACATAAGGAAAAAAAACAAAAAGAGATTGAAAAAGAAAATCTTATTCAAGATTTAGATAGACACAAAGTTATATACCTATTGCTAAAGCTGGAAAAAATAAAAAAACACGAGACATACCTGGTTAATAGTGAACAGGATGCTTTTTCTGTAGGGCTTGTAGATTCTTATGAAGCTACAATAAAAGATATCGCAAATACCTTCGGAGGCAAAAAATACAGACAATCCGATACAGCCGATGATATTAACAACTATGTGTTTACCGGTTCCGAGCAATACCTTCTATATTTACTCTACCTTAAGGAGAAAATAAAAGAAATTAATAAAGGAACACAAGACGATCTGAATACCGTGTTTACCTACAAAATTGCCTGTAGCTGCAGTTACGATATAGCAACAGCGGAAACAGACATTTATCTTACAAATAAAATGATGAACCTTGTAGCTGAAGAAGAAATTCTTATTACCAGTACTTTAAAAGATAAACTGCAACATCTTAATACTGATGTAACCATGGCATTTGAGTCAAAAGGGTACTATATCCTTGATGACAAAGACTTTGACGTATATAAATTAAAGCTTGTATAGTATATCAGACGAAATTTTAAACCTCCGGATCAATATAAAAATAGATTTTAAGGTTAATGAGTATTCCTGCTTAATATGAAATACTTATATTAGAAACTTTAAAAAAGCGCGGTTACGAGACCAAGGGGGGACTAAGCAGGAATAAGTCAGGAGAAATCCTGCCTTTTATGGGGGAAAATCTCTGAACAAGGGAGAGTACATTTTAGCAAACTGTGTGGGATTTATCACAGTTTGTTTTTTTATTTTTGGTAGTGGTATTTTTTGACGTGACGTCATTGCGAGGAGTGAAACGACCAAGCAATCCACTTGAGTTGGTGATGGATTGCTTCGCCCGCCCCGCCCATGGCGGGTACCGGGCTCGCAATGACAAATCACGTATTTTTATACCACTACCTTATTTTTTTATAGTGATCT
>JANQEB010000261.1 GCA_028278605.1 Candidatus Gastranaerophilales bacterium | reverse complement strand
GAATATTCCCCGAAAAGCAGTGAAGGTGTGATTTACATTGCAATGTTACATAGAATGCTCAGGCAGTTAGCCTGATGAAAAACTTTTCAAACACCCTCTAAAGGAAGTTATCATCTTACAGGGCAGGCTTTTGATATAACCTCGCCTGATATTACATATAAGCAGCTTTATGCGGCAGCGGTTGCAAGTAAGCTATTTTCAACCATTATCCGCTATGACAAGTCTCATTTTGTCCATGTTGATACAAGAAAACGCGCCAAATATGCAATCAAAAACTGGGGCTGGAATAAGTAATTGTGTCTGAAAGTAACACTATTTCTCCTTTTTCCACCATTTCTAATGAATACACGCTAATGTGTGATTGTTAGAATATATGGAGATACGCTTATGGCAGTAAAAACAAAGAACGAAACCAACATTTTTAAAAGCAGGAAAAACTTTAGGAATTTTATTGCGGAAGACGGGAAAACCGAACTTGAAAACCTTATAGGGTCAAATATTCAGTTCCTGTCTGTATCAGAAGAATCAACAGATGAAAAACCTGATATTTTAGCGGTGATGAACACCCATGAAAAAACGGTCATTGAATGTGAGCTAAAACAAAACATTAAAACCCTTGCCCCTCTTTTAAAACACGCATCAACTTATGAAGTAAAAAACATCATCTGGCTGGTTAATCAGGAAACACCAGAGATAATCCAGACAGTAGAGTGGTTAAGCAAAATTATTTCCCACGAAGTAAAACTATACATTGTTAAATGCTCCTTGGATAAAGATAAAATCTCGTTTAAAACACTCCTAAAACCTTCTCCTAATGCTTATCAAAAACCAAGAGCTAAAATTACAAACACCAAGCAAAAACAGGGTGAATTCTGGCAGGAATTTCATAAATATACAACAGAAAAAGATTCCCCAGCAAAAATATCACACCCCGCGCCGCAGCACTGGCAGTATATTCCAATCGGAATATCAGGAATTTCAATCCAGCTCACTATTAATACAGCTAAAAATAATCTAGGCTGTGAGCTGTTAATAGCTAACGATAAGGAACTTTTTTACAAGCTGGAAGGCTTTAAAAAAGATGTTGAAAAACAACTTGGCAAACTTGACTGGCAAGCTCTTGAAGGTAAAAAATCCTCCCGTATAAGAACAACGCTTGATTTTAACATCGAAGATAAAGACAAGCTAGAACAGGGCTTTAACTGGCTTATAGATAGCACCGTTAGGTTTAAAGACGTATTTACAAGGTATTTAACCTAATGCTCCTTATCATACAGCCCCGTTACGGGGCTTCTCTTTCTCTCGAATGCGTCGAAATGATTCAGAATTACTGAAACTTCCGTTTTTAGACTTTAAAAATAAGAAATGCACGCTATTGTGTGAATGTAAGCAACAATAAAAAAGGAGATACAGACTATGACAAACACTAAAAAGGTATTACCAACCAAAAATGAAGGCTGGGGCTTTTGGGGCACTACAAGCACACAAAATAACCGCTCATATGAAGTAACAGAAAAAAGATGGGCAGAAGCTTTTATAACCCTGCTGGAACTTTCAAAAATATCCCCGGAGAGAATCCGCAGATTTTTAGACTCTAGGTCAGGACGCCACTTAGCTGATGCCTGCTATGATAAAAACTCAACTGTAGCAGAAACAATAAAAAACCAATGGCAACATTCATGGTTTAAAAGAGAAGTATTTCATAAAGCTTATACAGTATCTGATGAAGAGTATTACGAAGAATAAAAACCTTACTCCTCCGGATTTTTATACCCGCTCAGGTCAATCCTTTTTAACGCATAACTTTTTACAGGCTCAACTCCGCAGTTATACTCTATCATATATTTTACAAGCATTTTCCCGTCAATAAGGACAATGTTCTTAGAAGGAACTTTCTCTATATAAGCATAAGCATCTTTAGTAAAATATGATGACGTTATAAATATACCTTTATCAACCTTATCTCCTAATGTCCCCACAAAATCACGAATCTTTGATTCTGTAATAGGATTATCAGTATATTTTTTAGCCTGTATATAAATTTGATCCTTAAATCCAAGAGGATCCTCAAGAATTTTTCCGTCAGTTCCGCCATCTCTGCTTTGCTTAGTGACAAAAGAATGATTCTTATCTCCATAGCCCATACTTAAAACTACATCCAGTGCAAGTTTTTCAAAAAACTTATCACTCATACTTTTTATTTCGCTTAATAAATCATTTTCAAGATTTTCTGAGTATTCCTTAAATCCGGATTCAATTAAAGATTCAGGAGTTTGACTTTCCATGCAGGCATCTTCATTTTTATCACTATTAGAACTTTTTTTGCCGGTTCTTTCAAGATATTCGATAAATTCAGGGTATTGTTTTAAAAACTTATTATCTATATTTGAAGGGTTTTTTCTTAAAATATTCATTCCTCTGTGTGTAATTTTAAACCTCCCTCTTTTTGGAGATTCAATTAATCCGGCATTTTTTAGATATGAAGTTGCCCAACTTATCCTGTCATACAGGACTGTTTTTGTACCGCTTGGGAGCAATTCCTCTTTTTCTACATCAGATAACTTAAACTCTTCAGACAAAATATCCAGAAATTCTTTATACCCGTGTTCCTCAAGGTCAAATGTAATTTTAAGTAACGGAAGCATAAATTCTTCATAAGTCGGTATCGGCATATCATTCACTCCCCTAAATTTACAAATTTATTTATATCACAAATTCATACACTTTGAAATGTGTCTATTTGTTTCTCTTTAAGCCAAAAAGACTTCAAAAATCAGAAATGCACGCTATTGTGTGAATGTAAGCAAGAATAAAAAAGGAGATAAAAACTATGACAGAACTTAAAACAGTAGTAAACATCCCATTACAAGCGGTTTTTAAAGATGACAATTTTAACAGCTGGCTCGCTAAAAATACTGACGAGATTAAAGACGCTTTAGGAGTGGAAGACTGGGAACTTACAGAGATAAACAAGAATGAAACAGTATTCAGGTTTACAGAAAGCCAGACAAGCGAAAAATACTTTATTTACTCCAACATGGGCGAGTTTCAAGAACAAAACCTTTTAAACATAATGGCTTTAGCTCAAGCACATCAAGTAAGCAGGGTAATATGGATTATGGAAAACCCTCAAGATAAAACAATAGCAGCCTTAATGAATATAAATATGCTGGCAAAGAAAAAATATTTAACTCTGATGACAGCTCAGGCTTTTAAAACCGGTGATTCAAAACCTGCAATAGAATTTAGAGAACACTAGAAAAGAGAAAGAATAGCAATGATTAGTTTAACAGAAAAAGAAATTAAAAATTTTGAAAAATTTAGAAACGAATTAACCAGAATATCAAAAAAATATGGTATAGCCCTAAAATCAATAGGCGGAGTCATGGTAGGCGATATTAAAGAAATAGAATGCAGTGATGATCATACAAGCGGTGATTTATACCCTAGAGTTATAGAGTGGGATGAAGAAGAGGAAATATAAAATGAGTAAATACAGAATGTTTGATACTTGGGAATGCGAAGAACCTTACACCGCTACAGAAAAAGAATTATTTAACCTAGCGTACGAGTTATACTGCGGAAATCCTGTAAGTAAAGAATTACATCGGGCTAAAGAAGAATTTAAAAACAATATTCCTAAAGTTATTGCATACATTGAAAAAGAATCTGGTTGGCGAGCGGAGGCTGTATAACCTGCAAGTAAACTTTTAGACACAAAGGCAACAATTTTCTTACAGGCAAGCTAACATCACGATGTTAGAAAAATATAGGAGATGTATTTATGGCAAAAGCTGATTTTAAAACCTTCTTGAATGGAATAAGGAACGATTTTAAAATTGTAGTTGATGACCTTTTTAACGCAATTGAAATCATCAGGGATGATGTAGAAAAGCTCAAATCCCAAAACAACAAGCAAGAAAAAGAATAGGCAAAATAGAGAAAAGGTCAAAATAAAAATCCGGCTAATAAAAACCAGCCGGATTTTTTTATGTAGAAAATGAGATATATGAATATGCCCGATTATTTTCAATTTAAATTCATATTCTTTCTGTACCTTGAAGCCAATTGTTTAATATACCCTTCTGTGACCCCAAATTCGTTTGACAATTTAACCCTGCTTTTTTTAGAGCCGTCATAGACCTGACAGATATATTGATTCCTGCATTTATTTAGTCCTGTTTTCGGCACATTAATCAATGTCCCCGGAAGGTCTTCCATGAATTTTACAGCCAGATCTACTCCATAGTAGTCTGCTACCAGTTTAAGGTCTTCGTTTGGTAAGCCATCTTTTGTTAAGTCTTTTGTCCATTCTTGCATTACGACATACCTCCTGAGTTTAGTTTGAATTTTTATGTTTTTATATAAAAATCAAAGCCTGAATATTCCTGAGAATACCAGCCTTTTAGTTGATTCAGAGATAATGTCGCTAAAACCTTTAAATACAGAAAAAGAAAACCCTAAAATTTAACATACTTTTTGGGCTAAACAGCTTTAGTACCCTTTCTGCAATCTATGTTTATATATAAAGTATATCCTTGAATGCCTTCAAAAACCTCCTCTATTTAAATGAGTTTATTTTCTGTATTCCTTGCAGTGTCTATAATATACTAATTTATAAATAGTAAAGTTTACACTATTATTAAAAAGTCAAACAACAAAGCCCTTGTATTTATCCATAGTTGCCTGTATGGAATAATCTCCAAGCTGTTTGTGCAGATAATCTATAGACATTCCCTGCTGAAGGGCGTTATACGCATAAGTATGCCTTAGGTCATCAAAAGTAAACTTTTGAAATTTCATTTGTTTTGCAATACAGGCAAAAAAAGCTCTTAATTTCTTGTCCTGAGTGTAGTAACTTAATCTAGTATCATAAAAAATGAAGTCATTTTCTTGTTTGTTTTTTAATGCCTGTTTAAGTTTTGGAATTAATTTTTCAGATATATTTACTTGCCTGATATTTGTTTTTACTTTTAAAAGAACAATTTTTCCTCTGTATAAAGTTTTATTTACGTTAATTCTTTTATTTTTAAGATCAATGTCTTCCTTTTTTAAGGCAAAAATTTCAGATCTTTTTAATCCGGTTGATAAAGCAAGTGAAATAAATCTGTAAAGAACAATCGAATCTTTTTTGGACTTCCCAAGTAAGTATTTAATTTCAGGCTCTTTTAAAATCCTTATGTTATGTCGTTTCTCTCTTTTTGCTTTCATTACTCCAGTATACGGGCTTGATGAGAGTACTCCCCATTCTATAAATTTATTAAACATAGTTCCTAAAAGGGTTATACAGTTTCCGATATTTTTTTCTGTAAGTTTTTCAGTCATTTTCAGTTCAATGAAGTTTTTAATATCTTGCTGGGTAATGCTTTTAATATGCATTTTTCCAAAAAATGGAGCGAGGTGTGATTTTATACTGCTTTTATATGTATTAAAAGTTGAAGGTGTGCAGTTTTGCACAACATAATTCATTAAAAAATATTCTGCAGCTTGTTGAAAAATCATATCCTTATCAAGAATGAGCTTTGTTTGAGGCTTTTCAATAAGCTTGAATATTCCCCTGCGTTCAGGAATTTTGTTAATATATCTGTATTCAAACTCTGAAACCTTTGTTATTACTCCATCTTTTAAAAACTTATTAAGAATATCAATAATTTCAGTTTCATCAAATCCTGTCATAACAGCAATATCATCTGGTGAGAATATTCCTAACCCTTTTGATATTTTCAATATTTTTTCTTTTTTCATCTTTAAGAATCTCCTGTAATATCTGCTCATCAATCTTTTCAATATTATTAGTCGCTGCAACAGCTTCTATTTTTGTAATTAGTCTGACTATTTGCCTGAATCTATTTGATTGATTATGAATCAGGTTAATTGCAGGCTCTGTTAACTCTACTTCACAAAGCTGGGTAATTATTTCGCTGACATCATTTTTTGAAAAAGGTTTGAACTGAGTAATATCTGATAACCTGTCATAGAGATGCCTGTATCTTTGAAGTTTTTTCTGGGCAAGTGTCATTCCCACAAAAATAATTGGGACATTCGTCTTATCGTGAATGTCCCGAATTGTTTCGATTGTTTTTTGATCACTTGCTAAATAGTCGACCTCGTCTATGATTATCATCTGCGGTCGTTCTGTCAGCTTATTAATACATTGTTTAAACAAGTCAGAAGTCCAGTAGCGAGGAATCTCATCAAGTTCTTCAACCAGTTCTTCTAAAAACCACCTGCCTGTCATAAGGTTCGCGCTTCTAATATAAATAGCATCATTTTGCGCTGCCAGCCACAAGGCTGTTCTTGATTTACCAAGTCCCGGCTCTCCATATACAAGAGCCATTTTTGAAACCCCGTCAGGCTTGTTTTGAAGGTTATTGATAAGGGTTATAAAGCTTTTTACGTTTTGGGTTTTAACAAAAACTTTTCGCATTTTACTCACCATAAATCATTTTGAATTCATCACTATTTTTGTAATTCTGAAGCCACTTTCTTTCTTCTGCAGAGGTGCAAGCATTTTCCATTAGCCATTCATAGCGTTCATATTTATTTAAAAATACAGGTCGCAGTTTTTCAGAAATTGCTACCGACTCATTTTTGACCGGTTCAATTTTCGGTTCTTGAACTTGAATATTCTCCTGCTCCATCTGTGTTTCAAGAAATTTAATATCTTCTTTAGACAAATATTTCTTGATTGTTCTCAAGGTTCTTTTTCTTAGCTGTTTTGGCTTTTTGATTTTTTGCCTGAAGTCTTCCATATCCTTAATATTACCCATATGATAAGCCATAGGATGTGTTCCTATTACTCGTTTTGCCGTGCAGAGATATTCGCCTCTTGTTGAGTAAATCTTGATTTTTGACAAGTCAAACACGCTGTATCTTATCATTACCCTATCCCTGAGTCCGTAAAGAGAATCGCTATAATAATCGGCATTTAAAAAACGTATGCCATTGCGGTGAATAGTTTTTACTTCATGTGCCATCATCAATTCATCAAGCTGATTAACATCTATATTCTGCCTTATTCTGCCCTCAAAAGCCTCTTTAATACTTCTTGCTCTATCATTTGGGCAGGGCTGTGAGTGCCTGTAGTCAAGCCAGCAGTTTATCAGTCCAATTGCTTCTTGAATGGTCGGAATATATCCCTGATTAACCTTGTCATAAAGTTCTTTATGTAGCTTCTCATTGCGTTTCATGTGAGCCGGCTTGTTTTGAATAGATGAACCTGTATAGGTAGGAAGTAGTTTTTCAAACTCTTCTTGAAATTCTTTGAAAAACCTTTCTATCACCTTTGCACGAGCATTATACGGTTTTGCATAAACCGGTTTGATTCCAAGATTACTGTATATCCCGTTAAACCCTGATTCCGTAAAATCGGTTGAATTTTTAAAATATTTTGCCTTAAATGCCTTTCCATTGTCTTGATAAACGATTCTTGGAATCATATCAAGGTTAATAATTGCCATGCGAAGAGCTGAAGCTATACATTGAGTGTTTTCTTCCAGCATGATTTCATAGCCTGCAAGGTAACCTGACTTCCAGTCAAGGAAGCCGACTAATATTGCCCTAACCGGTCTTCCTGTAAAAGGATTCCTTACAAGGAAGTTTAGTCTCTTTCCATCTGCTACAAGGACATCACCGACTTCAATTTTTGAAATATCACGAGAAAGATAAGGTTCAACCTTATCTCGAAGAGCTTTTTCCCCTTCGCGCATTAAAACCCACTTATCATAATTGTTTCTTCTGAACCATTCAGCGTACCTGCGGAAAGTCACGGGTTTTGGCATATTATCATGCCCTTGTTTTTCAAGGATATGAATTGTAAGTTTTGTTGCTTTGCCAATACTGAATTGATTCGGGTGAAGTAAAAGTTTTAAAAATATTCCTATTTCTTCTTCTGTAAGTGAAGTTCTGTATTCATTAAAACTTGTATAATTGTACCCGGGAACAAGCGATTCCCAGTTTTCATACTCCCTGTATATTTTATTCCAGCGCAAAAGCGTACCTCGGGAAGTTTTTCCTATAATCTGAAAAATATTTTTCAGATACTCACCTGAGTTATATAGCTCAAGAAAAAGCTTGTCTCTTTTTTGTTTTGGTTTTTGTTGATTTCTAAACTTTAACCATTCCTCAAGTATATCAACTCGAGCAAGGGCAAGTGTTTTTGCATTTTCAGGAATAAAACCTGATTCTGTTTTTACAGGTTTTTCAATCGGCAGTAAAGAGTCATCTTTAACAGCTTCAATAATTTCCCTATAATAAGTATTCTTGTAAATTTTCTGCACATGAGGCTCAAGAGAAGATAAAAGTATCTCATAACTTTTTCCACCCTGAGTTAAAACTTCTCTGAATGTATATTTACCTTTGCTAAGAGCTATTCTTAATGCCCTTGGAGTAATATTTTTTATTTCAGCAACTGTCTTTAAGTCTACCCATAGTTCTTCTTGCATTGCTATTACTGCTTTTTGGTTCTTATTAATAACTCATTGGCAGTATAACTCTCTTGTCACAAAATTAAAGTCTTGTTCCGAGATATATGTCGGTTTTGAAACAATTAAAATTTGTTCCAAAATCGCTGATACTTTTTGAAGTCGGAAAAAAGTCGGAAAAAACTTCCGACTTCGGTAAATTCAACATGAAAATGGGATAATTATGGGATATAGGTAAAACCTGCTTGTGTTAAAGGATAGAGGCTGATTTTTAAAAACTCGGTATCCCATTTCTATCCCAATAATATCCCTTTCCATCCCATTTTTATCCCATTCCACAAATAGTGGGTAACCTCCTAATGTCACTAAGTTATAGCGATTTTTTCGCGTTTAAAATGGGATATAAACATATAAAAATAAGTCTCTTTTTAAAACTGATTCCCCAACCCCCGCCACACAGCGGTCGATTATAAATTCTAAAAACCCGCGTCCTTTCGGACCGGGTCTTTAGAATGGGCAGTACTGGATTCGAACCAGTGGCCCCCAGAATGTCGGTCTGGTGCGCTACCAACTGCGCCAACTGCCCATACGAAACCGGAATAAAAACCTTTAGGTTTAACGACACAAGCGGCGACAACATTAAAAGGCTTTTAGTCATTACCAGACAAAGTCTGAATGAGATCTAATTTAACATAAAAGTATTAATTTTGCATAGATTTTTGGCAGTTATACTAAAATGAATTTTTGTAAACTCCTGTTTTGCCTTTAACAATTCCATATAGATTTTTGAAAAATTCTGAAAATTATACTAAGCTATAATTCATTTTTAGCTAACCCGTCATTGGAGTTAATTACTAAACAGGCGATACCTATGTTTATAAGCATTATGAAGGATCCTACCAGTATTGTAAAGCAATATATCTCAGTTTTATCGCTATTATTCCACGGTTCAGATGAGGTATAGACTTGCCCGGCTTATTATAGCAACCATTTAAATTCTTCCTCTTTAATTTAATCTATCAGCATATACAATATTAATAATGTAAATCTAGCGGGAGGTGTGCCTAAATGGCAGGGAAAAGAGCATTTATAAGCGTATACAACAAAGAAGGAATTGTAGATTTTGCTGATAAACTTCAGAAAATCCACGGATATGAAATAATTTCTACCGGCGGAACCTATGACAGGCTAAGGGAAAACAACATTGAAGTCAGGGAAATTTCGGAAATAACAGGGTTTAGGGAACTTCTTCACGGCAGGGTAAAGTCGCTTCACCCCAAAATCCATGCCGGTATACTGGCCTCAAGGACTGCCCAGGAAGAGGTTTCAGAGATGAAAGAAAATGAAATCGGCCTTATTGACCTGGTTGTGGTAAACCTCTACCCGTTTGAGGAAGCTTCAAAAAATGAAAAAATGGAAATTGATGAGCTTTATGAATATATTGATATCGGAGGAGTTACCCTGCTAAGAGCGGCTGCCAAGAATTTTTTCTATGTAACTCCTGTTTACTCGGTTGATGTATATGAAAAAGTTCTTCAAGACCTTGATGAAAACAATGGAAATACTACTTATGAGCTTAGAAAAGAGCTTGCTGTTAAGACATTCCAGTATACAGCGTCGTATGATGCAGTTATATCAGAAAAACTGGCTGCAAAACTTTTTGATGAGCAGGAAGTTTTGCCTGACAAATTTGTCTTAAACCTTGATAAAGTAAAGGCCCTGCGCTACGGAGAAAACTCTCACCAGCCTGCTGCTATTTATAAAAAACCTTCAAATCTTAAATATGAGGTCTTACAGGGAAAAGAGATTTCCTACAATAATATGGTTGATATAACTTCGGCGGTAAATATCGTAAGCGAATTTGTTGATGTTCCCGCTGCCTGCATCATTAAGCATAATAACCCTTGCGGTGTTGCTCTGGGTTCGGGTATAACTGATGCTTATCTTAAAGCGCATGGTTGTGATCCAATCAGCGCTTTTGGAGGAATTATAGGTCTTAATGAGCCTGTAACAGCAGAAATTGCAAAACATGCCGTGCAATTATTCCTGGAAGTCATAGTTGCTCCGGATTTTTCCCGGGAAGCGCTTGATATTCTGGCGAAAAAGAAAAACCTGAGACTTGTCAGGCTGCCGTTTAGCATGGCCGAGTATAAGCAGGCACAGGTCTATACTGTAAAAGACCTGCCGTTTGGAACGTTAATTCAGTCAGCAGATAATATTCAGCTTTCAGAAGATAACTTTAAAATCGCAACTAACTGCAAACCTACTAAAGAAAACATAGAAGACATGGTTTTTGCCTGGAAAGTAGTTAAACATATGAGCTCAAATGCTATTGTGGTGGTAAAAGACCTCAAAACAGTGGGCCTGGGATTAGGCCAGACAAGCAGGATTGCCTCTATGGAAATTGCTCTTAAGCAGGCATGTGAACAGACAAAAGATGCTGTTATTGCAAGCGACGGTTTTTTCCCGGCAATTGACAATATTCACGCGGCAGCCCAGGCGAGAATTGGCGCGATAATCCAGCCGGGCGGAAGCATAAAAGACGAAGAAGTTGTTGCTGAAGCCCAGAAATATTCTATACCTATGGTTATGACAGGTATCAGGCATTTTAAGCATTGATTTGTATTAAAAAATATAATAAAATTGACAGTATATATTTATAGAGTCTTTATATGCTGTATTAAGGAATTAAAATGTCTGAGGATAATGTTGCACAGGAACATTTTATTGACAAACGAAAGCATACTGAAATTAAACATTCAATTTTTTCAAGGATTCTAAAGGCATCTTTATCAATTGCAAACAGAATCACCTACAAAAATAAAATATATACATGCATAGATCTTTATGCTGGTAGAGGTACTTTTGATGACGGAGCAGAAGGATCTCCAATACTTGCGTTTAAAGCAATTAAAGATCATTTAAGTCTTGAGAAAAATAAAAATGTCTTTGAGGAGATTAGGCTTGTAGCAACTGAAAAAAATCAACATAATGCAGAAAATTTAAAGAATGCATTAATAGAGCTAAATAATAAAGCAGATTTACAACAAAAAGTAAAAATTTTTGTCGGAGAAAACCCCTGGGAATCTTATAATGATGAGCTTAAAGGGCTGTTACAAAAATCACAATGGGGTTTTATTTTTGCCGATCCGTTTTCAACAGAGTTAAAATTAGGAAATTTAAAAGAATTTATAAAAACAAATATTCATTTTAAAGACATTTTGCTTTTGATAAATGTAAATGCTTTCGAAAGAATTCTAGGCTTACCTAATAGTAATCTTATTATAGCCGACTATTTTGATGTAGATGTTGATTTAATAAACGATTTGAGAGTACAGCAAGATATTAAAAATATTGAAATAATTCAATATCTAATTCATAAAACCTTTGCCTCTCTTGATAAAGATTTTGTAATAAATATTGCATTACCTGGAACAAGAGATAATAAACTTGAGAATTCTGATAGATTTTATTTAACATTGATAACCGGAGCAGTTGGCGTTGCGGATGAATTTTTAAAAGTTTATGCTGAATTACTTGGCGATAAAGAAAAACAAAATAATTGTGGTCAATTATCTTTTTTTAATTACTGCAATGAATTTTCCTGCTTCAGTTTAAGTAATAAAATTGAGACTATATTAGTAAAAAGGAAACAAAGTAGTCTTTTTGACCTTTTAACAGAACTTTATGGTCTTTTTTATTCTTGGAAAAAGGCTCGAGAAAATGAGATTCCAACTAGAAAAAATATTCAAAATGCAATAAATATTTTGGCAAGTCAAAATAAAATAAAGTTTAATTCTAATGATTTTTTGTATAAAAATGATAATAAAATATTAATGGAAGCTTTTAAAAAGAAAGAAAGTTTAAAAAGGACAATTATATCAATTAAAAGCTAATTGCAATTCTTTACATAAAGGTTTCTGGTCCCAGGTTTTACCATCAAGAAGTCTACCACTAAGTTTTTTATTGACCCCCCCCCACTGCTTAAAGAAAAAAGAAACATTTGATTTAATACATTTATCTCTTATAGACGTTACCCATTTTTTTTCTATTGGCCTTGAGCCAGGTCCACTTTCTCCTCCGACAATAACCCAATCTATGCCTTTCAGAGAAAGGTGTTTTATTTCAGTAATCATAGGTTCAATAGAAAGATATTTTATTTTCGCAGGTGTTTTTACTAAGTCTTTTATTCTGCCTGCTTCGCTCTGGGACTCAACAGTAACACCCATCCATATATTATCTTTCCAATTAAGTTCAGATGCTAATTGAACTAAACGTTTAGAACGTTTAGTTAATACCTGAAAAGTATGCCAATGAGCTTTATTCATAGTATTAAAAACTTGTTTTATAAAGTCATCCGAAATATTTTTATGAAATAAATCACTCATTGAGCATACAAATATGACCTGTGGTTTTTTCCAATTTAATGGCTCTTCTATGTTTTCTTGATGTAAAGTTACTTTAAATCCGTTTCTATACTTATTGTGCCCCATTGATTGTAGTCGATGTGCCATTTTTTCCGCATAACAATTTTTACAACCTTCACTAATCTTTGTGCAACCAGTGACAGGGTTCCAAGTTGATTCAGTCCATTCAATTTTGGATTTTTCAGCCATGATTATATTATTATAATAAAATTGAATTAAAGTAAAAATGCTAAAGATTAAAAAATATGGAAATAAATCCCAATATTCCCGGACAGCAAGTTAAAACAAGAAAAGCCCTGCTGGTCTTTCTAAAGGTTGTGGCCCCTCCTCTGGTGCTTTATGTTGATAACCCTGATGAAACTTATATAGAGATAAGAAAAATCATTACCAGCGCTAACCAGCAGTCCCCAAAAATGATAGAAAAAGTAGCTAAAGGCCCATTAAAAAAAATTGCGGTGCTGGATACCCAGATAGCAGGTGTTGCGGTTCAGGAAGAACCCTGTACATAGGCCGGAAAATTTGGTAGTGGTATTTTTCGCCTGGCAATGACGGTTGCGGCGTTGCCAGCAATAACAAATCACGTATTTTTATACCAATACCTGAAATTTTTCTTGGACTTAATTTTTCAAGGGGTTAATATAAAGAAAACATTTAAAAATTATGAAAAAGAAATATGAAGCAACAGTTCATTGAAAAAGAAATTTGCTATACGGGAGAAGAACTCCAGCCTAACTGGATATACAGGACTCAAAACCTTCCTGGAGATGCGATAGTCAGCTTTATCGGCGGGTGTGATGTAAAAATCGAAAACATGGTTGATATTTCTGATGTTATCTCAAACAGCCCTATTTACAGCAAAAAAATGCTGCACTTTATTGCGGAGCATTTTAATATCCGGCTGTTAGAAGGGATTTTAAGGCAAAGACTGCTGGTGAACATAACACAGGAATACCTGCTTAAAAACGGGATTAGCCCGGTCTTACTATATAGAAAAGGAGATGATTTATTCTATAAAGATGGAAAATTGTCTGTTTCAATAGCCGCAAAATCGGTTAATTCTGTGTTAATACACCTCGGACTAAATATTGACTCGTCAGAAGCGCCTGTTAAAGCAGCGGGACTGGAGACAGAACTTAATTTTGAAAATTTCAGCCGGATAGCTCAAAATATTATGAGTTCATATGTAAATGAATGTGAAGATATAATTAATGCTTCCTGCAAGGTAAAAGGAATTATATAGATGAATAGGGTAAAGAGAAGAAAACTTAAAAGATCAGCAGATTTAAAACTTTTATTTTTCACATTTTTAGGGTCTTTTATCCTGTTTTTTCTTGCTTTTACCTGGCTTTTGCCCGTTGTAACCCCGCAGGTCGAAATTCCTGCACTGACAGAAGACCATGTCTTTAATTCCATAACCAGCCACGATTTTCGGGGAAGAATTGACCCAAGACTGCGTTCAATTGAGCTTCAGGAAGAAATACCCCCCCAAAAAAAATCGCAGGAAACAAAGGAAACACCTGTTCCGGTAAAAAAACCTGCTAATACTATTTCTGAAGAAGATAAACGTACTGCCGGGGAAAAAAAACCTGAAAATATTAAAAACTCAATCCCTTTACCGGGCTCGGATTTTACCCGCAGAAAGGCTGTTGTTCCGGTGGGACCGCCAAGGCCAAAACCTCGGGCTATAATGCAAAAAATAGCCGTTACTCCTCCTGCTCCTGTTTTTAAGGCAAAAGTTATTGTCGGGGAATTCTCCAGCCCCAAAGAAGCCGGCATGACCTCTGAAATTCTCGCAAATTTGAACTTTCAGCCTTTTATAAGAGAAAGAAACGGAAAATATGTTTTACAGCTTGGCTCGTTTTCCAGCACTGACAAGGCAAAAGATCTCTTAAAAGAGCTGAAAACCAGAAACTTCGACGCAAAAATTATTTATGAATAGCTTAGCTTATAGATATAACTTCTTCGTTGACAGAAAAGGCTTCTATTTGAATTTCAGCGTACAGGGCATCACCTTTGGCATTTATAACCCTTATGTTTCTTGGCTTTAAGATTACATCCTTATTAAACTGAGAATAGAGCTTCTCAAGAGTTGCCTCGAAAAACTCCGGTCCTAAAAGGCTTGTCCTCATTTTTTCCGGAGGAATAACCACCATTATAGTATTTTTTCTTATAAGATTATGCTCTTTTACCAGGTAGTCTACTTCCTGCCTTGTATTAACTATATAATCAGCAGTCTGCTTTCCAAAAATTCCTTTTAAGTACTCATAATCTTTGCTGTTTTTGCCTGTAGGCTGATTTTTAATGCTTACAGTAGAGTTATTCTCTGCGAACTGGTTTTCTGCTGTATTGATTTGTGCTACAGAGTGTTTTAGCTTTTCATCTTCGAGAAAAGCTTCGTCTTCAAAGGGTTCGTCTTCCCAGTTAAACAGGAAATCATATATATAAGCAAAAACTTGTTTTGCTATATCCCAAATTATTTGCCAGATATTATTTTTATTTGTTTCTTTTTGTTTCATTGCTAATTACCCCGTTTAGCGGGTGTTTTACCGGTTATTATATTATAAATTTGGATTAAGTGCGTGATATAAAATTATATATACTACTATATATATAAAAACAACTTTCTCTTAAAAATTGCCTTTTTTAGAGTATTTTTTTTAATTTTGTATAAATTGCAAAAAAAATCTTACATATTTTTTATATATTATAAAGGATATAATATATAAACCGGGCAATTTTAATAAACTTTTTATAGTTATCTGAATTGCTATACCAATCCAAATAACTCATAGATAAGTGAAACAAATAGTCCCTTAATTCTGTCTAATAACATAAGCAAAGTTGAGAGATTTAAAATTAGCAACAAAGGATTAAACGTAAAAAAGACCTGGGGTGGAAGAAAAAAACTTGATGAATTGATTAAAAAGGAGCAGGATCCAAAGATAAAAGAAAGGCTACAAGCTGTATTCTGGCGTCTAAAAAATGAGAAATATACAGAAATATGCAAAAGGCTCAATAGAGATAATAATACTGTTTCAAACTGGATAAAACGCTGGAATAAAGAAGGATACAAAGGTCTTTTTGACCGACAAAAGTCAGGCAGGCCTACAACGTTAAGTATTGAATTATTCTTTTTGCCTGCATACTCACCTGATTTAAATCCGATTGAAAGACTCTGGAATCATTTAAAGACAAACTTTTTAAATAATAAGTTGTTTGAAACTCTTCGAGATATCAAAGACACGGTTTATGAAATGCTTCAAAAGGTTTTAAATCAAAAGGAAGAAGTAAAAAGTGTTTGTGCTGTTTCTTAATTACTTAGTTGGATTGGTATAAGTAAGTTTTATAGAATCTCATGACTGCTCATTACTTGAGATTCTTCGGGCACCCACCCATGGTTGTGGGGTTAGGTTCAGGATGACGGACAAAATTAATTTAACTTAACGCTAGTGCACAGTTAAGTAAATTTTATAGAATCGTCATTCTGAGCCGCCTCCCGCCATAGGCGGGGCGGGCGAAGAATCTCATTACCTGAGATCCTTC
>JANQEB010000260.1 GCA_028278605.1 Candidatus Gastranaerophilales bacterium | reverse complement strand
GAATATTCCCCGAAAAGCAGTGAAGGTGTGATTTACATTGCAATGTTACATAGAATGCTCAGGCAGTTAGCCTGATGAAAAACTTTTCAAACACCCTCTTAGAAGAGAAGCTGTAATATCACAAAGTCTGTAAGCTCCTAAGTGACTTACCCACCATTCTAGTTGCATTGTTCTTTTTTGTTTATCGTCTTTTGATTTCAAGTGGTCTAATTCTTCAAACAAATATCTATCAACAAGTTCTTTTAAAGTGTGCTTTTCTGCTTCAACATTTCTAAAATACAAACCTCTTCTAATATCTGTTTCTGTTTGTGCTGCCCATTCTTTGGCATCAGTTAATCTTTGAAATGTTTTTGAGGTTTCTGGATAACCTTTTAATCTAATTCGGACAAGATATGTAATTTCACCTGCTTTATTTTCTCGTTTTTTTATTTGAGCCATCTTGAAAATCCTTTACTAGTTTGTAAAATCAAAGAGAATTTTGTGCCATTCTTGTGCCATTGAGTCCGAAAAAACGTTAATAATTCCTAATAAATCATAACACGTGAAATCCTGAAATGCAAGACGTAGACTTGCTAGAACTTGCGATGGTGTTTTATGAATTATTGAGTTTATGAGATTCATACCCGCTTACTTAATTTTTTTTTTATACTGCTTAAATCTTTATTAATAAATCAAAACTTTTTCAAAAAATTATGTAATCTAATATTATACTGATTTATTAATATTATTTTCGTTTAATAATTATTTATTAAAATCATTATAGTCAGTAACCAGTTGATTTTTATAAGGTTCCCTTTATGGGATAAACAACAATATCCTCATTTCTGCCCGGTTTAATTTTATATTAAGCCGGGCCACTAATTTTTAAGAGGTCTATATGCGATTGATTAACATACTTTACTGAATATAATAAATTCATTGATATAACGCTCTTTTTATAAAATTAAAATCCGTTATTCAGGATATATAGATAGACTATTGATATGAAAATTTGTAAAGTGTTGACAGAAAAGACTATAATCACCTTTCTATTTATAATGGTAATTTTTGTTTTTCCGGCAAAGGCAAAAGAACAGGATGCCAGAATTTATAAAAGCAAAATAGAAGTTTCGGATAACTTTGACCGGATAAACTGGCAATGGTGGGAAAAGTTCCGGGACACAGTCCTGCTGCAAGCCCTGAAAGCAAGCCTGAATAACAATTTTGACATATTAATAGCCGATTTTAAGGTAAAAGAATCGAAAAATTACCTGGAATCCTCGCGAAGGGAGCATTTTCCCCTTGAAAAGTTCGGCGGGGATTTTTTACTGGCAAAACCTTCGCTCATTGACTCTTACGGCAGAAAACGAAACTATATAAACTCTGCAAAAGGACTGATTTTTATTCCGATGGAGTTTAATTATGAACTGGACATATGGGGAAAAAGAAAAAACCGCAGGAAATATTTATCTAAAGCAATAGACATTGCTGAGTTTGAGAAGAATTTTATCATCCTGACAGCAGTATCAGATGTTTCCACGCTATATTTTAATATTCTTAAAAATGAAAAAATAATCATGCTCTATGAGCAAATATATGGTTTGAAAAAGGAAAAACTTGGTATTAACCTGGAAAAATACAGGGCTGAGCTGGTTACAAGGCCTGAAATTATCAGGATAAAAAAAGAGCTGAACGCGGCTAAAAGTGAATTAAACACGCTTAAAGCCGTGAATGAGGAGTTAAAAAATCAGTTTTATTACCTTGTAGCAGGGGATAAGGAAAAAACTTTTTTTGTATTTAGCAATATTGAAGATATAGAGCTTTTTTATGATACAGGATGTGAAATAAACACTTCCAGAATTGCCAACAGGCCGGACGTGCTTATTGCTGAGAGCGGGATTAAAATGGCTCAGATCGATGTAAAGTTGGCCAGAAGAGCTCTTTTACCCTCATTTCACATAAAAGGTGATTTTATTCACGTTACAAACATGTTTAAGGACTTTTTTAAACCGGAAAATATTATGAACAGGCTTGGAGCCGGTATTTCTTATGACCTTTTAAGTAAGAATAATAACATTTCAGAGCTTGACGCAAAGAAAAATATTTATAACCGGGCGTTAAAAACCTATGAAAAAGCCATAGTTTCCTCAATTACCGATGTTAACAACAGCCTTATATTGCTAAAAAGCAGTATTGATAACTATAACAGGGCAAAAGAGGATTCCGGGTTAAATAACGAGAATATGCAAATCCAGCAGCAAAAGCTGGAAATGGACCTGATTGACTATGAAGACTACATTGAATCTGCCGAGAGCTTCATCAGGGCAAAGATTTTTGAATATGAGTCGAAAACACAATGTCTGATACACTCAATAAGCCTGTATAAGGCGCTTGGAGGTAACGTATAAATTAATTTAAACAAGGCTGGGTTGATAAAGTGATTTCTTATTATGATACAAAATTAAACATAAGTTATGAACCTCCTGATAAAAGGCGGTTTTATCGCCTGGCACACCCTGTGAAGGTAATTATAGACTCAATCCCCTATAAAACAGTAAACTGGTCAGTTAGTGCCTTTAAGGTAGAAAACTATAGAGGAAACCTGGCTGTTGGAGATATTAATACTGTTGAAATAGAGATAAATTTCCAGGGCTTTACAGTCAAGTTTTATCAGAAAGTAAAGGTTTTAAGGATTGAACCTGAAAATAATGCGCTTATAGCCGAGTATATAGAGACCTCCCCAAGAAACAGGGAAATCCTTTCGTATTTTAGCCAGGGGTTGATAACCGGGGAATTACACTCTTTTGACGAAGTGATCCGCCATCTTGATATTCCCATAAATGATTCATACATTAACTATACTTTCCTGGAAAACCCGCCCGCAAAGAAGTCTTCTTTCTGCCGTACCTCAAGCATGTTTATCTATATATTACTTGGCTTAACATTAGCTTTATACGTTTTAAATTCTTATTACACTCATGTTTACCTGCTGCAAGTTGACTCAGCTGTTGTCGCCGGTAAAACCGAACTGATAAACAGCCCGTCAAAAGGAATTATTTCCAAAATTCATATCCGGGAAGGAGATTCCATAACCAGGGGTGAACCGCTCTTCCAGATTTCTAACCCCGAAGCCGAGAAGGAAATTGAGGAAAAGAAAAATCAAATCCTGAAAAACAGGGCTATATTAAAAGAACACCAGAGACAGCTCAAAAACCTTCAGTCAAAACTGGAAAACTATAAAAAGAATTTTTCTTTTAAGTTAAGTACCCAGGAAAAAATAATAGGGTCCCTGAAAGAAAAGTTAGATCTTCTTAACGATGAGCTAGAGAAAAAAACAGCTTTTTACAAAAGGAAACTTGTCTCCAAACCGGAGATTGACAGGCTGAAAAAAGAAATTATCGGGCTGGAGCAGAAGCTTGCCGCTGCAAATTATGAGTATTACCATATTTACGAGAACATCCAAAATCCTGAAAGTGGAACAAACGATGAAATTCATAAAAAAGAGGACTCAGAAAATTTAAAGGCTGAAATAGAAAGAATAAAAGAAACTATACGCATTGATGAAAAAGAGCTTTCATACATAAAGTTCATAAACGGGAAAAATACCATGAAAGCCCCGTTTAAAGCAGTTTTAGGAGAAATATTTGCGTTTGAAGGCAAGTATGTGGATGAAAAAACACCGATTTTACTGCTAAAAGATACTTCCGGCAAGAAGTTTGTAGAAGCCCGGCTTTCAGAAAAAGACGCTCTTAAGCTTAGACTTGGGCTTGAGGTTAAAATTGAGGTCCCTTCCCAGGACATAAGGCTTAAGGGCAAGCTGATAAGGCTCGAAAAAAGACAGGAATTTCCGGGGAAAAGCCTGATAATAGCCCTGATAGAACCTGAGAACCCCGGTTTATTAAAACCTATACGCGATGGAACACCTGTTAAGGTTGAATTTAGAAAGAAAAAAGTCTTAAAATAAGGATATACCTGGGATGATAAGTATTTTAGCGCTGAAAAATTTTAACTTTAGGGATAAGAATTTTGTTTTATTCCTGGTATATACGGTTATAATACTATTGTTGTTTATAGAAACCCCAAATAAACTTGCCAGTCTGCAAGAAAACTTATACATAGTAAGTATTCTCGCTTTAATTGGAGCTTACAGGTTCAGCCTGTGGTTTACTCACCTTGTCCGCGCGCAAATTTACGAAAGATCCGCATACTTAAAAATCAGAAGAGCCGCTGATAATTTGCCGGAAATAGTATGGAAACCTGATAGGCTGTATTTTATGATTGCCTCTTTTGCACAAGACAGGAAAATTCTCTATAATTCAATAAAATCCATTGTCCATGAAGCCAGAAACCTCGGCCTGCCGGCAACAATATGTATGGGCTCAGCCTGTTTCCACGATGAAAAAGTGGTTTCTGATGTTATAAAAACGCTTCCATACGGTGATAGAATAAAAGTCATATTCGTAAGACAAAACTTTCCAAATAAAAGAATGCAGGTCGGCGGGGCCATAAGGGCATTAGTAAGGCAGGGAATGAAACAAAACGATTCAGTTATTTTTATGGACGGTGATTCAATAATAATGCCGGGTTGCCTGCGAAAATGCCTCTCTGTTCTTAGAATTTGTCCAAATGTACAGGGCCTGACCACCAACGAAAAGGCTGTTGTTACTAATTCCCCGCTATTATCAGATATTTTAAACATGCGGTTTGCTTTAAGAAACTTTCATATGAGCTCTCTTGCTCTTTCAAGAAAGGTTTTATGCCTGACAGGAAGGTTTTCTATATTCAGGGCAGGACAAGTTATTGAAGAGGAATTTATTTCACGGATAGAAAATGATTATATTGATGACTGGTACTGGGAAAGAATCCATTTTTTAAGCGGGGATGATAAAAGTACCTGGTATTCACTTCTTAAAAAGGGCGCTGAGATGCTATATGTGCCTGATGCTTTCATTTACAGCATTGAAATTGTAAAAACCAGCCCTATTGCCGATTATATAGAAAACCTGAAAAGATGGAGCGGCAATATGCTAAGAAACAATGGCAGAGCGTTTAAGCTGGGCCCGAAAAAAGTCGGGTTTTTCCCGTGGGTTATTCTTTTTGACCAGAAAATCAGCATGTGGACGGCAATTATCAGCCCATCTATTATCTTTTTAACATTCTTCAGGGATCTCCAGCTAACTTATATGGTTATAGTATGGGTATTGCTGGTTAAGTACGTGCAATCACTGATAGTTTTCTATTACGGCAGGCAAATTAACTATACTTATCCTGTAATTTATTATTTTAACCAGGTTTTAAACGGAATTATAAAGATATATATGTTGTTCCACCTGAAGCTGCAGAACTGGAACTCTCATAATATAACAGAGGAAATGCTTTCACCAAAAGAAAAATTCAAATTCGCTTTTGCCAAGTATTTAACAGGACTTTACTTAGTCATGTTTTTGATTTTGATAAACTTTCTGTTAACTTTCCCCGATTAGCCTGAACTGCCAGTTAACCAAAAAAACCGTCATTGCGAGGGCTTTAGCTTGCGGTAGCAGGAGCTTTAGCTCATTTCCGCCCGAAGCAATCCATACTAAGGAACAAACAAAAAGTTTTTACATCTGTTTTGTATTTTACGTCATCCTGAGCCAGCTCGCAGGGCGGGAGGCGGCTCAGAATGACGAAATGAGTAAAAATTTTTTGTTACCTACTTGAGATTAATTAACCCGAATGACGGGTTAGTTATTTTTAAAAATTCCTTAAAACGCCCTCCCAGCCCGCCCTAGAGGAAGGCGCGCGGCTGCGCCGCGCGCCTTTTTTCTATAAATTTTAAGGAATTTTTATCAAGCTATAATTGTTTTTTAGCTAACCCGTCATTTGGGTTATTTAACCTCGATCAAAGAACAGCAATCACTGATTAG
>JANQEB010000221.1 GCA_028278605.1 Candidatus Gastranaerophilales bacterium | reverse complement strand
TTTTCGCAAGCAATCTTAATAACGGCATAGCAGGTAAAAAGATTGCTTCGCAACACGATTATACGCATATATAAGAAGATCCACGGCTCGCAATGACGTACATGCGTTCCAGTGCAATAAAAATAAAAAACTCTAATAAGACTTTTGAGACCGTTTCTATTGGTTGTTACTTGGAATTATATCGATCAAATCCCTTAAAGCCTTTTGTTCTTGTATAAAAGCCAGTTCTTTTTCGTAAATCCTGACTCTGTCTTCAAGAATCTGGATCATTTGCTTGGCTCTTTCGCAACTCTCTAAATTTAATTCTTCATTTAGTTCTTCATTTAGTTCTTCTTCCCTGGAATTTTCATTAAAATTCCAGGGAAAAATAAAATTTCGCTTTGAGCAATAGCTTTCTTCATCATTTCTTGCTTGCGCAAGAGCTATTTCTGTCGCGTTCAATTTTTGTCTAGTAATTTCAATATCGTTTCCACCCATTTTTTTCCTCCTGGAATATAAAAAATAATTCCATCTTTAATCCCTGTATTTATATAAAAACAATCAAATATAAAAAATTGCTGTCAATGTTATAATAAAATTTAATAATTTTAACAAAGGAAAGCTTATGAAAGGAATAATACTTGCCGGGGGTAGCGGTACAAGGCTTTATCCGGTTACAAAAGCTGTTTCAAAGCAATTATTGCCTGTATATGACAAGCCAATGATATATTATCCCCTGTCTGTACTGATGCTGGCGGGAATCAGGGATATTTTAATAATATCTACACCGGAAGATACTCCCCGTTTTACCCACCTTCTAAAAGACGGCAATGACCTTGGAATAAACATTTCTTACGCTATCCAGCCCAAACCCGAAGGGCTTGCACAGGCTTTTATCATAGGTGAAAGCTTTATAGGCAATGATAATGCAGCCTTGATCCTGGGAGATAACATTTTCTACGGAACGGGATTTTCAGGGCTTCTTCAACAGGCAGCGGCTTCTCAGAATGGCGGGACAATCTTCGCTTACAGGGTTAAAGACCCAAACAGGTTTGGTATTGTTGAATTCAACCATGAAATGGAAATTCTCTCCATAGAGGAAAAGCCTTCTAAACCCAAATCCCCTTATGCGGTTACTGGTCTGTATTTCTATGACAACAGGGTTGTAGAGTTTGCAAAAAGCCTCAAACCCTCAGCACGTGGCGAACTTGAGATTACTGACCTTAATAAAATATATCTGGACAAAAAAGAGTTAAAAGTAGAACTGTTGGGAAGAGGTTTTGCATGGCTTGATACGGGGACTAATGATTCCCTGATGCAGGCAAGCCAGTATATTGAAGCTATCGAAAAAAACCAGGGGATAAAAGTTGCCTGCCCTGAGGAAATTGCATATAAAATGAGGTTCATTAACGCTGAGCAGCTTGAAAACCTGGCAAACCCGTACTCAAAAAGCGAGTACGGAAAGTATTTGCTAACTCTTTTAAATTAAAAATTTAGCCCTTAAATCCCTTTTCCCATAGTTTTATGGCTACGATAAATTTATAAAAACCCATTAACGCTGAAAAATTAAACCCGTGCCAGCCGGTTTTAAACCCGCCTTTAAAAATGTAGCACTTAATAAATTCAAAAAAAGGCGCGATAAAGAGCAAACCCGCTGAGAATTTAACGCCTTTTTCCCGGAGTTTTTCCATTTCCAGGGTTGTATATTTATTCATTTTGGACAACCATTGCCCTATGGAGTCATACCTGTAATGGATTATGGCAAGGTCTTTTCTCTTTTTCTTGATGTAATAAGCTTCTCCCTTTTTAATTGTTGGAAGGGCATGAAGTTCTTCACTAAAAATAACCGAACCGTTTTTGAAAAACCTTAATACATAGTCAGGATAGAGTACCCATAAAACTTCGTTGAGATACAGGTTTTTACGGGGGATAAAAACCGCGCTTTTGTTTTTCGGGATATCTTTTTTTAAGTTTACTAAATACTCCATTAGTTCCGGAGGGACTTGCTCGTCAGAATCCAAAACAAGAATCCAGTCCTGGGAAGCATAGCTTACTGCATAATTTCTAGCAGGATCAGCTATTCCAACGTTTTTATGGTAAATAACCTTTGCCCCGTACCTGTAAGCAATCTCAATTGTCCTGTCTGTTGAGTGCATGTCGCATACAATAATTTCCTGGCAGGATTTTACTGACTCAAGACATTTCTCAAGTGTTTTTTCGGAATTATAAGTATGAACTATAACAGAAATACCCAATTAGCTTATCCCACCCATAATATTTTGCAGAAGCTACTTAAAAAGTATTATATAAAAAACCAAAGTTAACAAGTTTGCTAAGTTATTTAAAGAATTATCAGTAATTTTAGCAGGACGGGTTCTGACTTATTTCTGTATGTCTTTTAAAAGAGGTAAATTTTTGTCTTTTTCAGAAATAAGCGGGGTTTTAATTTTCCAGTCAATGCTGATTTGCGGGTCATCCCATCTTATGCCGGTATCATGTTCCGGGGAGTATTCACCTGATGCCTTATATACAACTTCAGCCGTGTCGGAAAGCACTATAAAACCATGCGCAAAACCTGCCGGAATATAGAGCATGGCTTTGTTTTCCCCAGAAAGCTCGTATCCTACCCATTTTTTGAAATTTTTAGACCCGGGCCTTATATCAACAGCCACATCAAATATTTTTCCTTGAATGCAGCGTACAATTTTTGCCTGGGATTTTGGAGGTTTTTGAAAATGAAGTCCTCTTAAAACTCTTTTAGTGGATTTGGAGTGATTATCCTGGTTAAAATCAACATCAATTCCATTTGCCTTAAAATCAGAGGCTTTATATGTTTCCAGGAAAAAACCTCTTTCATCGCCAAACACTTTCGGCTCAACCAGAATTACTCCCTCAAGCTCTGTTTCTATAAAGTTAAAAGGCATATGATCTTCCCTGTATCTGTAAAGTTAATAAAAAAGATTGTGTAAACACGCTCGAATCTTTAAAATAAATAATAATATAAGAAAAGAAATATTTATAGTAAGAATCAAGCTTAAATAAAGAGGAATTTATTTATGAAAGTATGTAAATCGTGTGCCGGCGGTTGTTGCAGAGCTTTTAACGTGCCGATTACAGGTTTTGATATCTTAAGAATAATGAGAACCCTGGATATGGACCCCTTTTTTTTCTGCGGAGTAGCGGAGATTTCCGGCGAAAAACTTGAAAAAGGCTTGGGAAAAGACCCTTTATTCCTGTTCACTGACTCCGGGGAGGCGAAGTATTATGAAATTTTCCTGAAAAGAGTTTTTAGCAAGTATTTTGAAACCTCATATAAATGTATATTCCTGCAAGAGTGGGATGCTAAAGAATATGGTTCCGCTGAGCTGGAGGGAATTGTCGGCAGGTGCGGGATTTACGATATTCGTCCGCTAACTTGCAGGAACTACCCGGCAAAAATTGATAAAGACAGAAAACTCTATATGTATGATCCTTATTATGAGCATACCAATCCTGAAAATAAACGCTGGTCAAGTCTTCCTTATGGCCTGTGCCAGCGTCCGCTGAAAAAAGAAGACTTCAGGGCAGGTGTTGATGAATATATAAAAAATCTTGTGCATGCTGATTATGAACTTGATTTTTTCTTAAAGCTTTCTGAAAAATGGAACAAAAACCCTGATGTTTCAGATAACTTTATTGAACTTTTAGAAAGGGAATATTTAGACAGGCTGCCTTTTAGAATGAAAGGTGAGGATTAGCAGTTGTTAATCTTCATAATTTGTTTGCGAATTGGTATTATGCCTTTTTGTCTTTTTCTGCAAAATAATCATGCTTGTCTCTTAGTTTAAGGGCAGGATTTACGACTTTTTTAATAAGAAGTTGCTCGGTAAGGATATCAAGAGGAATGGCTACAGCTGCCAGTGTTGCAAATCCGATTGCTGTCTTGAAGACTTTGGATAAAGAACTCTTTCCGGCTGTATTAAGTCCCCAGCCTCCTTCGCTGATAGCCTTAAATGCCTTCTGGGCTGATTTTTTTGCATTAGGTAAAGGAAGATTCTCTTTTGTTGCGTCTTTTAGTTTATCTAAAATTTGCTGGCCAAAGAATGGAATTTTTTTAATTAAAGAAGATGTTTTTGAATCCGGTTTTTGCAGTTTTTCAAAAGTTTTTTCCACCCATTTATTTCCGCCCCAGTCCATTCCTTTTTTCTGAGCATAGTGTATTGCCAGAGTTGGGCCGATAAGGCTTGCTGCTGCGTGGAAAATAGCCTGTCTTAAGCCTGTTCTCTTATCACTGTGCTGGTAAGTATCGTCTTCTCCTCTTTTATATTTGTCCCAGATATCTGCTCCAAAGTATAGTAAGGCAGGAACCCAAAAAGCATGAGATATTGTTGTTCCAACTGCCGGTTGGAGCGCTACACCAACTTCGTTAGTATAAGCCAGTGCTCTTGCAGGGTATTGCATAAACGGGTCTTTTTTAGAGCTGTCAGAATGCTTTTGCTCAGGTTTCCCGGAAAAACTTTCATGCCTTTTTACAAACCGGTCATATGTATTTGCGCCCATAGATATATTTGCATCTTTTAATCTAAAAGGCGCCTGAGGGGCAGTTGTTTGAAATATATTAGACTTGTTTGCCGTAACTTCCAAAACCATTCGCAACCGATCTTCTTCTTAATTCATCACTTATTATAATTCACCTGAAAACAAACAATTGCTTTTTTATATAAAAATTTTAACAAAACGTCACTTTTTTTATAACTCTAGGGTACCGGGTCGTACCCGCCGGGATTAAGAGGATGACACCTGAATATTCTTTTTATGCCAAGCCAGATGCCCTTTACTATACCATACTTATCAATAGCCTGTCTAGCATATTCAGAGCAAGTGGGGTAATACCTGCAATTTCCCGGCAAAAAGGCTGATAATTTTTGATAAACGGTTATTAAAAAAATAAAAAAGCTTTTCATTTATTTATTGTATCTTTTATCTGCTTTTTTAACACAATCCTCAACAGCGGCCCGGACAGTTTTATAGTCTGATTCAATTATAGCCGGTCTGGCTATAAAAATCAGTGTTCCATACACTTTCAGGCTAAAGTTTTGAGATTTGCCCAGGTTTTTATAGGCTTCCCTGATTAACCTTTTTATCCGGTTTCTTTTCACTGCTTTTTTATGGACTTTTTTGCCGACAACAAACCCAACTCTTGTGGGGGTAGTCCCCTCTCTTTTTTTGTTGCCTACATATAATATAAGCAGTGAATTTGCAACGGATTTTTTCTTACGATAAATGTATGCAAATTCACTGCTTTTGGTTAATCTTTCTTGTTTAGGCAACATTGTTAAGTGCCTTCCGGTAAGGGTGCCTAAGCTCTTTTTTTGTATTGAATACCTAATGAATGACGGCCTTTTGCCCTTCTTCTCCTGATTACGTTTCTGCCGCCGGGGGTGCTCATTCTCACGAGAAACCCGCTTACCCTTTGTCTTTTTTTCTTTGTGCCTTCTAATGTCCGTTTCATTTATATGCTCTCCAGTACTTATAATTCATTTGTATTTTATATTTAATCATAAACAGGATCAAACACGCAAAAATTTTTATTTTTTATAGAACTTCAGGAAGCTAATTTTTGTTCAAAAGTATCAGTTGAGCTTGATGAGTAGGTATAGCAATTCGAGCTATTTATAAAAAAATTATTAAAAATATAGTAGTTTTTTAAAATTTTTGATATGCCTATATTTTGTAGTATATTATTAACACCGGATTTAATAAGGCGGAGATACTGCAATGACTGTCGCAACAGCGCTGGATAAAATTTTAATACTGGATTTTGGCTCTCAGTACACACAACTAATCGCAAGAAGAATAAGGGAACACAGTGTTTACTGCGAAATCCACCCGTTTAATTACACACTTGAGCAGATAAAAGAATTCAACCCGCGAGGAATCATCCTTTCCGGCGGCCCTTCAAGTGTTTATGACCGGGACGCGCCCCAATGCAGCAAGGAATTGTTTGAGTTAAACATTCCGATACTTGGAATATGTTATGGAATGCAGTTTATGTCTAATTGCCTTGGCGGTAAAGTTGAGTATTCCTCAAAAAGAGAGTATGGTAGGGCTCATATAGAAATTGTTAAAGGCAATAGCCTGTTTGATGGCATTGAAACCGAAAAACTACCTGTATGGATGAGTCATGGCGATAAAGTATGCTCAATCCCTGATGGTTTTCGGCTGGCAGCGAGGACTGATAACTGTGATTATGCAGCTGTATATAACCCGGAAAAGAAATTTTACGGCGTGCAGTTTCACCCGGAAGTCGTACATACACACGAAGGTATGAAAATACTGGGCAATTTCATATTTAAAGTCTCTGAATGCAACCCGAACTGGAGCATGCGAAGCTTTATAGAAACAAAAACCGAAGAAATACGTGAGCTTGTGGGTAACAAAAACGTAATCTGCGGCTTAAGCGGGGGGGTGGACTCATCAGTTGCTTCTGTGCTGATTCACAGGGCAATAGGGGATCAATTAAAATGTATTTTCGTAAACAACGGCTTGCTGCGGGCTAATGAGGCTGACCAGGTCCAGAAAGTATTCAGGGATAACTATCACATAGACTTAATTTATGTAAACGCGGAAGAACGGTTTTTAAACGCCTTAGCAGGCATCACAGACCCTGAGCAAAAAAGAAAAATAATCGGCAGGGAATTCATAAAAGTATTTGAAGAAGAAGCTAGTAAGATAGAAAACGCTGAATTCCTTGCCCAGGGAACACTTTACCCTGATGTGATAGAGAGCGTGTCTTTTAAAGGCCCTTCCGCAACAATAAAAAGCCACCATAATGTAGGTGGCCTGCCGGAAAAAATGAACTTAAAACTGCTTGAACCCTTCAGGGAACTTTTCAAGGACGAAGTCAGGCTGGTAGGAAAAGAACTGGAGATGCCAGAAGAGATAATTAACCGTCATCCGTTTCCCGGGCCCGGACTTGGGATCAGGGTTCTTGGCGAAATTACCCGTGAGAGATTAGAAATTTTGAGAAAAGCTGACACAATTGCCATTGAGGAAATCAAAAAAGCCGGGTTATATAATGATATATGGCAGGCATTTACAGTGCTTCTTCCGGTTAAGTCCGTGGGAGTTATGGGAGATGAGAGGACTTATGAGAACACCGCCGCTTTGAGAATGGTAGAAAGCGTTGACGGAATGACTGCTGACTGGGCAAAAGTCCCATACGAACTTCTGGGCATAATTTCCAACAGGATTATAAATGAGGTTAGCGGTATAAACCGTGTAGTTTATGATATTTCGTCAAAACCACCCGGCACTATTGAATGGGAATAATTCCTGGTGAATACTTTGTAAATATATAAATAATGCGGGCTTTTATAATTCTCCCAAGATAGAAATCAGCATTTTTTCTTGTGTAGCAGTTTTCTTTGTGTTATATATCGAGTTATCTAAGAAATGAGTTGTTACTCAGGTTACGTTTGTAAAAAGTAAAGAAGAGAGGAATTATTTATGACACAAAAGCGTGTTTATCTATTCAGAGAAGGTAATGCAAGCATGAAAAACCTTCTGGGCGGAAAAGGTGCTAACCTTGCGGAAATGACAAATGCAGGGCTTCCTGTACCACAGGGTTTAACAATTACAACAGAAACCTGCCTGGAGTACATTGACAACGGTAACCAAATGCCGGCAGGCTTAATGGATGAAGTGAAAACAGCGATAGCTGACCTTGAAAGAGAAACAGGAAAAAAATTCGGTGATGCATCTAACCCATTATTAGTTTCAGTAAGATCAGGCGCGAGATTAAGCATGCCTGGCATGATGGAAACTGTTCTTAACCTCGGTCTTAATGACGAGACAATGAAAGGAATGTTAGATCTTACTCAAAACGAAAAATTCGTTTATGACAGCTACAGAAGATTCTTAACAATGTTCGGAAGTGTTGTACAGCACATTGAAAGAGACAAATTCGAAAAGATCCTTGACCAATTAAAAGAAAAAGAAGGCGTCTCATTAGATACAGAAGTTAGCTTAGAAGGCTTAAAGCAACTTGTAGTTGACTATAAAGCTTTAGTTAAGCAGGAAACAGGCGCTGACTTCCCGCAGGACCCATACACACAATTACAATTAGCTATTGAAGCGGTATTCAAATCCTGGAATATCCCAAGAGCTATTGCATATAGAAACCACTACAAAATCGACCATAGGTTCGGAACAGCTGTTAACGTCCAGACAATGGTATTTGGAAATATGGGTGATGACTCCGCAACAGGCGTATCATTTACACGTAACCCGAGCACAGGCGAAAACAAATTTTATGGCGAATACCTTACAAACGCCCAGGGCGAAGATGTTGTAGCAGGTATCAGAACTCCAAAGCAGATTTCCGAGCTCGCAGAAGAAATGCCCGCTCTCTACAACCAGTACGTTGAAATTGCACAAAAACTTGAGCGTCATTATAAAGATATCCAGGACATGGAATTCACCATTGAGCGCGGTACATTATATATTCTTCAGACAAGAAGCGGTAAAAGAACAGCCCAGGCAGCATTAAAAATCGCTGTTGATATGGAACAGGAAGGCATCATCAACAAAGAAAGAGCAGTTCAATTAGTAGACCCTAACCAGTTATACCAATTACTGCTCCCAAGCTTTGACCCGCAGGCTAAAAAATCAGCAACATGTATTGCTAAAGGTCTGAACGCTTCCCCGGGCGCTGCTGTCGGTAAAATCATTTTCTGCCCGACAGAAGCTGAAGAAAGAGCAAAAGCCGGTGAACCGGTAATCCTCGTAAGAATCGAGACATGCCCTGATGATATTCACGGTATGATCCCGGCACAGGGTGTTTTAACTTCAAGAGGCGGTATGACAAGCCACGCTGCTGTTGTTGCAAGAGGAATGGGCAAACCATGCGTAGCCGGTTGCGAAACTGTAAAAATCAACCTTGAACAGGAAACATTAACTGCTCCGGACGGAAAAGTATACAAAAAGAACGATATAATCTCACTTGACGGTTCAACAGGTGAAGTATTCGAAGGCAGTATCCAGACTGTAGACCCGCAAATGGGCGGCGACTTTGATAAACTCCTTGCCTGGGCCGATGAGATCAAGACCTTAACAGTAAGAGCAAACGCTGACACTCCTCAGGATACCTTTAAGGCAATTGAGCTCGGTGCAAAAGGTATCGGGCTGTGCAGGACAGAACATATGTTCATGGAGCAGGACAGGCTTCCTGTTGTACAGCAAATGATCATTTCCGGCACTGAAGAGGCCAGGAAAGAAGCTCTTGAAAAATTACTCCCAATGCAGTACCAGGATTTCAAAGGTATGTTCAAAGCCCTTAACGGTTTACCAATGACAATCCGTTTACTAGACCCGCCGCTTCACGAATTCTTACCTAACAAAGAAGAATTAATCGCTGAAGTAGCTGAATTAAAAGCTAAAGGCCAGGACGCATCACAGAAAGAAGAGTTACTTGAAATCGTATTAAATCTTTCTGAGTCAAACCCAATGATGGGATTAAGAGGGTGCAGGCTTGGACTAACATATCCGGAAATCAATGAAATGCAAGTAAGAGCTATTTTCGAAGCTGCTTGTGACCTCAAAAATGAAGGATTAGAAGTAAAACCGGAAGTCATGATCCCTCTTATCGGCCACGTAAATGAATTAAAAACAGCCAGAAAACAGCTTGAAGAAGTAGCCCAGCAGGTTATGAGCGAAAAAGGGACTCAAATTGACTACCAGTTCGGTACAATGATCGAGATTCCAAGAGCCGCGTTAACAGCTGACCAGGTTGCTGAGTACGCTGAATTCTTCAGCTTCGGCACAAACGACTTAACACAAATGACATATGGATACAGCCGTGACGACGCTGAAGGTAAATTCCTCAACAAGTACGTCGAACAGCAAATTCTTCCTGCAAACCCATTTGAAACCCTTGACCAGGAAGGCGTTGGCCAGTTAATGGAAATGGCTATTGCTAAAGGCACATCACAAAGACCGAATATTAAGCTTGGTATCTGTGGTGAGCACGGCGGAGACCCGGAAAGTGTCAAATTCTGTCACAGAATCGGATTAAACTATGTAAGCTGTTCACCTTTCAGAGTTCCTGTTGCCAGGTTATCAGCAGCACAGGCTGTGATTGAAGAACAAGCCCAGAAAACACTTGTAACAAAGTAAAATAAATCCTGGTTTTTAAAAACCTAAAAAAACACCTCTCTTGCAGGGAGGTGTTTTTTGTATGTAAAATGAATTTTTATTAAGCGACGCCGTATTTGAAATCTTTCTTTGCTCTGTTTTCAACGACTTTCTTAACTGACTCGTATTCTGTTGTTACGATTTTGTACTGGGTATCAAGGGTCTGCATTTCAGTTTCAAGAGTTTTGTCGAGTAAATGGAATTGTGCTGCTAACTCAGGATATTGTTCTGCTGCTGCTTGAGCCTGGTATGCCAGTACTGTTCTTTTTTGAGCTATCATCATCATACCGAACTCAAGATCACTTTTGTACCTGGTAATCATCATTAATCTAGCTTGGGAGTCGGCTAAACCCATTGTCGGCCTCCTTTTTTTATAATTAAATCTACTGTAAGGCTTATAGCTTAAATATTTTATACTTATTTAATATGTGCTTATATATATAAAAAATATATGGGCTAAAAAATTGCTATTTTTTAAAAATAGAGTTTACAATTCGTTACGTCTAACTTAATAAAACTTTAAATAACCCCAGCAAAGCAGGCGGGCTCTGCCGGGAATGAGTGTTCATTCCCGCTTGCACATTTCCGCACTTTGCAGCGGGAGAATTAAAAACGGAAACGTTGAGTTTTCTTTTTTAACGTGAAACAGGTGCGAAGTAAAGCTGGAGATCCGGCTGTACAGCAGCGAGAGCATAGCTGCTCGCCTCTTTTTATAAATTTTAGGGAATTTTGAATCAATCAATGATTCGGATAGACAATGACGGGACTATGGTCGAACTTGCAAGTAATTCTAACGAGCTTAAAAATACTTTTTTAAAATATACAAAATATATTGGGCAGTGGTATAAAAATACGTGATTTGTCATTGCGAGCGAAGCGAAGCAATCCATCACCAGGTAGACTCAAGTGGATTGCGGGGCCTGTGCTGAGCAAAGCCGAAGTATCGTTTCACTCCTCGCAATGAAAATGAGTTACAAAAACGAAAACTAAATCGTTTCCGTTTTTTTACTCCTGCTTCGCAAATGACACCACGTCAAAAAATACCACTACCATATATTGATAGCTGCGATAAGGGTAGCTGCCTGGAAAATCTCTGGTATACAAACTCTAAATATTTAAATGGTGGTACTAAAACTTATGAAGATTACCCTGTAATTAAACTTCAGGATAGATCAGTCTGGCGTTTTGTTTTGGTCGACTCTGCCTGTTCAGTAACTAAATATGGTGCAATAAATAGTGTTTGTTTTGTTGTAAATATGGATGTAAACGGAATAGAAAACACTCCAAACATTAATGGTAGGGATATTTTTCACTTTTTTATAACCAGAAATGGAGATAAAGTTCACCCTCTATTGCTCAGTTAAGCTAAAGAAATAGAACAAAATAGCTTTCTTCACGTCTTGAAGAAAAAAGACGACAGGACTTACACAAAATAGAAAAAATTCATAAAAAAGAAACATCCTGATTCGTCTTTTTTTCCAAGAAGTGTCAGGATGTAAATATGAACAATTCTAATTACATCATGGCTCTATTATCAACAGAAGGCAAATTTTCCTGCCTTAAATCTGCTGAAAATATTGAAAAAGTTTCTCA
>JANQEB010000156.1 GCA_028278605.1 Candidatus Gastranaerophilales bacterium | reverse complement strand
TTAAGATTGCTTGCGAAAATGCGGACAGCACCGCCTGCTTCGCTTCGGATATTGGCTTTCTGCTTAAAAGCAAAGTTTTATGCCTCGCAATGACGTTGTGATTTTTACAAGATATTTTGCAAGACCGCTTCTAGTATGCAAATAATTATTTATCGTATATAATATTGCTGGGAGAAGATCACAAAAATGGGTTTTAACTTATTTTTAGTGATCAGGTTTCCTTTTATAAGGTAATTTTTCTCTGGCAGCAGATATTTACGGCTATTCTATTGAAATGTTTATTTATCCAAATTTTGAAACCATAAAATAACATCACTCAGAGGTGTTTAAGCTTAGATGAAATTTAATTTCAAGTATATAAAAGACCTTGCTGCTCCCGGAAGCTGGAGAAGAGGCTATGATTATTACAGAAAAGGCCAGTTACTCACCATAGACCATACTGGGAGTAAGGTAATAGCTTCTGTTAAAGGTTCTTTCCAGGACAAGTACGATATTGAACTGAAATTTACGCAAAAAAAAGTTAATGCAACCTGCACTTGCCCGCTGGAAGAAGAATGGTGCAAACATGCTGTTTGCGTCGGTCTTGAAAGTATAAAAAGGCACCATCACGAGCAATTTTTAACGGAAAAAACCGGAAAAGAATTTATTTTTGAGGAAGAAGACCCGCCTGAAGTAAAAAACCCCCAGGGCAGCTACAAGTTTATACTGAATGCGCCCGGCGACGGTAAATACGTTGGAATACAAATAGTTGACAGGTCTAAAAACGAAATAGTCAAAAACATTGAAACTATACTAAGGTTTATCGTCGAAGCACAGAAGCAATCAGGAGGGACTTTCAGCCTGAATGACCATCAAAAAAGAGAACTTGCGCTTTTGCAGCAGATATTTAAGTTTGAGCTGGTAAAGAAAAACGTAATCTGGCACAATGTCCCGCTGAATAAACTCGACAGCGTAATGCCGTTTTTAGCCCGGGTTGAAGAAGTGCTTGATAATGAGTCAAAAAAAAGAATTATTTTTGGGACCGACCCCTGGCAGCTTATACTGAGGGTTAATGTTTCTGTAGCGGGAAATGTACTGCTATCACTACACTGGAAAAAGCCTGAACCGGAAGATGAGTTGCCTCTTGAGGAATTAAAATATTTTTCAAAAAGTCTTAAGTGGGCAAGATATAAGAACCTCATAGTTCCATTGGATACTGACCTTGCCACCCTGCCGGCATACCTGACAAAATCAACTTTTACTGATGTAAGAGACGCTGATGGAGGCAAATTTGTCTATGAAGAACTTCCTAAACTCCGCAAATTAACAACTGTAGAAGTTTATGAAAAGCTGGAGCAATTAATGCTTGAGCAAAGACTCCCTATTAACGTGCTAACCCTTGAAAAAAATGAAGTAGGGGCAATAAAAGCTTCTCTTGAGTTTGAGTACGACGGAATCACCGTTGCTTACGGCAAGCTTGCCGAGAAAACACCGTATGTTACAATTAAAAAACCAAAAGAAGACCTGATATACTGGGTAAAAAGAAATATCCGATTTGAAGAACAGGCTTACCAGAACCTTTTACAGAGCAAGTTTACGCCTATGCAGACAAATAACCTTGTTATTGAGGGAGATGCCGCTATAGATTTTTATAATTTCCTGCTTCCCAACGCCAGGGAAACCTGGAAGATTATTGAGCCGGAGGATTTATCAGAATTTGAGCTTTCAAAGAACCCCTTAAAAATTACTGCGGACATTGACTTTACCAAAACAATGGACAGTTTTGAAACAGGGTTGTACTGTACAGTCGGTAAGTCAGAGGTCGACTATGAAATTATCCAGCGTTACTTCCAGCAAGGCCAGAAGTATTTTTACCTTGAAGACAAGGGGAATATAGAGATTCCCATGACCAGGATGATGAAGATTAGCTCTGCTCTAAGCACTGTTGATGCCCTTGAAGTCGAGAAAAATAAATACCGGATAAAAACTTTCAGGGCGGGAATCGTTGCCGAACTGGAAGAACAGGAAGTTGCAGTGAAAATGAGCAGGAAATTCAAGGCTTTCTGGTCAAAAATCAGCAGCTTCAATTCAATGGAAGAAACCCCGATTCCTCGTGCATTAAAGGGAGACCTGAGGGAATACCAGAAAAAAGGCTACAGCTGGCTGTGGTTTCTTTATTCATATGGGCTTAATGGGGTTCTGGCCGATGATATGGGACTTGGGAAAACGCTTCAAGCACTTACATTACTGCAAAAAGCCAAGGAAAAAGACGGAAGTGCGCCTAACCTGGTAGTTTGTCCTACATCAGTCGTGTTTAACTGGGAAGCTGAGATTGAAAAGTTTGCCCCGAAGCTTTCTTATATTACCCTGACAGGGGCAACAAGAAAAAGCTTATTTAAAAACATCCCTAAAAAGGATATTATAATTACTTCATATGCCCTTTTACGCAGGGACATAGAGGACTTGAAACAACATAACTTCAGGACAGTTGTCCTGGATGAATCCCAGAACATTAAAAACTATGATTCCCTTACATCACAGTCTGCACGTGATTTAAACGCTTCTCACAGGCTTGCTATGTCGGGTACGCCTATAGAAAATAATTTAACAGAGCTATGGTCAACCTTTGATTTTCTCATGCCGGGATTCCTGTATGATATCAACGAGTTTAACTACAGGTATGGTGTTCCCATACAGGAAAAAGGCGATAAAACTGTCGGAAATAGGCTTAAAAAACAGGTTTACCCGTTTATTTTGCGAAGATTAAAGCGTGATATTGCAAAAGACCTGCCTGATAAGATTGAAAACATTGCATATTGCCATATGACACCTGAACAACGAGACTTTTATATTGATGTGCTTGACAGCACAAGACAGGAAATCTTTAATAAGATCTCAGAAGAGGGTCTTGAGAAAAATAAAATGTCTGTATTTGCCGCACTGCTCCGCTTAAGACAGATTTGTTGCCACCCGCAGCTGTTTGAGCAGGGGAGAGAGCAAAACATAACTGAATCAGGCAAGTTTGAACACCTCAAGGAAATGCTTGAGGAAATCATAAGCGAAGGGCACAGGGTCCTGCTGTTCAGCCAGTTTGTGCAGATGCTCGACATTGTTAAGGCCTGGCTTGATAAAGACGGGATCAGGTATTCCTATCTCACCGGCTCAACTAAAGACCGCAAGGAAGTTGTCAATGAATTTAACTCTAACCCTAAAATTCCCATTTTCCTTATCAGCTTAAAGGCCGGCGGTACAGGGCTTAACCTCACCGGAGCGGATTATGTGATTCACTATGACCCGTGGTGGAACCCTGCTGTGGAAGACCAGGCTACTGACAGGGCACACAGGATTGGCCAGACTAAAAATGTCTTTGTGTACAGGCTGATTACTAAAAATTCCGTGGAAGAGAAGATTATGAAGCTGAAAGAAAGAAAGCGGGACCTGGTAGACAGCGTGATTTCAGTTGAAAGAGATATTGGCAAGACTCTTACTTACGAGGATATTAAAGATATCCTGTCAGTGGATTAATCTGAATAAAGTTAAAAGCTTAGCCTGCTAAAATTATTTTTTGTTGTTTTATTCAAAAATTTTGTCTACTTTATCCTTGCTTAAAATAAAAATCAGTTTTATTATACTGATTTACTCAAATTGCTAATTAATTTTCCTTATGTCATTGCGAGGAGGACACAAACCCTTCGCTGAAGGGTTTGTGTCCGACGTGGCAATCCATATAACTGAAATGTTTTTATGGATTGCTTCGTCGTTTCACTCCTCGCAATGACGTCACGTCAAAAAATCACTACCACTCATTTTAGTATAACTGCAAGATACTGTTTCAGCATTTGATTTAGCATGACATAATATAAATTGTTCGGACAAAATGCCTGAAATGAAGATGAGCAGTATCAAAGTCAGAAACATGCATAAAAAAGACATTGACCAGATCATGAAGATTGAATCTGTATCTTTTGGCAATTTTTTCTGGACACCGGAGGCTTTTTCCGCGGAAATCGAAAATACGGTAGGGCATTATTTTGTCGCGGAAAAAGACGGCTTACTCCTTGGATACTGCGGTTTCTGGCTTATAATGGAAGAAGCGCACATTACAACGATAGCAGTCCGTCCTGATTACAGAAAATCAGGCATAGGAGAATTGCTCCTGCAAAAAATGATGGATACAGGCTACGCAAAAAATGTAAAATGGTTTACACTTGAAGTTAGGGCAAGCAATATTGCCGCCCAGAATTTGTACTACAAATATAACTTCAAAAGCCTTGGGCTGAGGAGAAAATATTACCAGGACAACGAAGAAGACGCAATGGTAATGTGGACTGAAAACATCCGGGAAACTAAATATAAAGAACATTATGAAAAACTAAAAAAGGGTCTGGAACAAAGAGTGAAAGTCTAGAATATGGCGAACCAACTTCTAAAAAGGTTTCATTTCATAAAATTCCTGGAGCCGTTTCCAAAATTTCGGCTAGGGGCTTTGCTTGTAGCGATATTTTGCTCGTTTTTAATTGTAATTGCAACTTTCACCCCGGTTCCTTTGAGAATCCTTACTATTCCCGGCGAAGCCCTTTCCAATTCCGGCGCTTTCTTTGCTAATTTACACTCAATTGACCAGATCACAAGGGTTTTAAACTATATCCCGCAGATCCCGGTAGTTATAATGATTGCATCTTTGCTCGGTCCAAGAATCGGGATGATTTCAGTATTCTTATACGTGGGGGCAGGCCTTTTTGGATTCCCTGTATTTGCTTCCGGCGGGGGAATAACATATCTTGCAAGGCTGGGGTTTGGTTATATAATAGGCTTTTTTGCGGGAACATTCGTTACAGGGCACTTGCTTTCCCGTGAAACCGGCATGTCTAATATTATAAGAGCTGCTGTATTTGGGGTTATTGCGGTTCACATAATTGGAATCGTCTACCTGGGCGGAATGCTGCTTTTAAAGCAGGAATCAGTTTTTGCGGTTTTTGGGTGGATATGGCAGTTAAGCGGCATGCAGATTTTTTATGACCTGGTTTTTGCAATAATAGCAGCGTTTTTGGGCAGGTTTTTAAGAAAAGCCCTCTGGTTTGCCATAGATTAATATTAGTCATCAGGATTGCTCTATTACCCCATGGCTAATGGACTCGGATGTAAACACCTCATAGCCCGGTCCTAAACCGCGCAAATCAACCTTACCTGAGAAAATTCCAAACACACAGGAACCGCTTCCTGACATAAGCGCGTTTTTGCACCCGCATTCAAGCAGTTCAGCTTTGAGTTTTCCAATTTCATGGTAAGCGGGAATTATAGCCTGCTCCAGATGGTTATTCAGAAGAGAGGCTATTTTATCGGGATTATCTTCCTGAAGCACGGATTTCATCTGCTCAAAAACCTTTGTTACCGGCTTTTTACTAAGCGCGGAATACCTTTGATACGCTTCTTTTGCGGAAATAAATAAGTCTTTCGGCTTTGCAATTACAATTTTCAAGTCAGGCGTTGATAAAGCCCGGAGTATTTCCCCGCGGGAAGTTGCGCTGCAAGTCCCGCCCTGTAAACAAAAATTAACATCCGAACCCAGCGTGGAAGCAATGCCATGCAGCTCTTCAGAACCCAGAGGGTTGTCATATAGCTTATTTAAACCCCATAAAACCCCTGCCGCATTTGAGCTTCCTCCTGCAAGCCCCGCTGCTGCCGGAATATTTTTTTCTATATAAATACTTATTTCCTGTTTTTCAATGCCGGTAAAGTTTAAGAACGCATCAGCCGCCTTAAACGTAATATTGGACTGATCATAAGGTATCAGCCTGGAATTCCCGCTAACCTCAATCTGCTGCTCATGACTTTTTTGCGCCTGTATTTCAAGGTAATCAAAGAGGCTAACCGCTTGCATTATACTTTGTATTTCATGAAAACCGTCAGCTCTTTTACCGAGAATTTCAAGTACCAGGTTGATTTTAGCCGGGGTTTTAATTCTGATTTTTTTCATTTAAATTTATTCAATTAAAATATCACTAAGATAAGCACTTTGTTTGCAGGAGGCTTAGCCTTTACCCGTATATCACCCATTTAAATAATAAACAAATTTTTGATGATTGTGCCATTATTAATTTATAATAAAAGTGAAAGATAATGATAATTTACTTTATATGAGCAAATACAGAAACAGGACAACACTTTCAAGCTTTAAATATGCGCTCAGGGGCATTTTTGTGGCAATAAAATCCCAAAGAAACGTAAGGACAGGTTTTTACATTGGGCTGGTTGTTATATTTTCAGCTGTTTTACTGGAGTTTAGCGCAATAGAAGTCGCGCTTACACTTATTGCCATTAGTTTTGTAGTGTTTGCGGAACTCATCAACACCACTATTGAATATGTTGTAGATACTTATTTTGGCGACCAGCACTCGGAAATCGCAAAAGTATCAAAGGATATTGCAGCAGGAACAGTGCTTTTTGCTATTTTTAACGCCGGGGTTGTTGGTTTATTGTTGTTTATGCCAAAAATAGCAAGCCAGATTAAAGTTTTACTGCCGGCAATTTGACCGTAGAAAATTTAGTATGAAAAAATAGGATATAAAAAATGGGATATAAAATACTTTCCAGGACAGAATTAAGCGAAAACCTTTATGAGATAAAGGTTGATGCTCCATACGCAGTAAAAAACGCGGGAGCAGGTCAGTTTATCATACTCAGGGTTGACGATGCCGGTGAAAGAGTGCCCCTTACAATAGCTGACTATGACAGGGAAAAAAACATATTAACCATTGTTTTTATGGCAGTGGGGTATTCGACAAAAAAACTTGCCCGGCTAAACCCGGGGGATCAAATCCGGGACCTGGCAGGCCCGCTGGGAATCCCGACTGAAATAAAAAACTTTGGGACGGTAGTCTGTATTGCAGGCGGATACGGGGCAGCTCCTGCTTATCTTATTGCAAAAGCTTTTAAAGAAGCTGGTAACAGGGTTTATACCATCGTGGGCGCCAGGACTGCCGGGCTTATCTTCTGGCAGGAAAAAATGGAATCCGTAAGTGATAAGTATTTTATAACCACTGATGACGGGTCTTTAGGCAGGAAAGGACTGGTTACAGACCGGCTGGCAGAGATTATGGGGCAGGAAAAAATTGATCATGTAATGACAATAGGCCCTATCCCTATGATGAAAGCAGTGGCTGAGCTTACCAGGGAAGAAAATATTTATACTGTTTCCAGCATGAATACTATTATGGTTGACGGGACCGGCATGTGCGGCTCATGCCGGTTAACTGTTGGCGGGAAAGTGAAATTTGCCTGCGTTGACGGCCCTGATTTTGATGCGCATAAGGTGGATTTTGACGAAATCATAAACAGGACTTCAATTTATAAAGACCAGGAACGCAGCCGTAATGAAAACTGCAACCTTTTAAATAACGCAAAATAACCTCTTTGAATTTGTAAACTTTTTAATTTTTTCCTGCTGAAAAAAGCAATTTTTACCCGGAAATTGTTTTTATATTTATACAAGGAATAGTATAAATGTAAGTTTTAGCTGTTTAACCAGCGGGAGGAAGCTATGGAGACCAGAATAGATTCAGGCTCAATAAATGGATTTCCTAAGTTAAATACTGGTAAACAAGTGGCTACTAATCCACAAAAAGGAATTTTTGAGCCAACATTACCCGAAACTGTAAATTTAGCAGAAGTTAATGCGGGTGCAAATATTCCAGGAGTATTTGAATATTTATTCTCATAAAAAGAATCAAAAAGCCGCTTTAATCGTAGATAAACGGCGGTCCGTTCTTGATTTCGTCCATTATGGAATTATATTTTGATTTCAGGCTGGGCGTATCATCCGGGTTTTTATCAGAATATGTTTTATAATCAGATATTAACGGGCTTACACTTGCTTCCTTCTTTGTCAGGAAGTTTTTTAGCTCCACTGCAACGAGTTTATCGTGCATATCAAGGTCAGTTTGCGCATTTACTTTTTTAACCTGGACCTCCTTGTTTGCCTCGACAAACTTTGTCCCGGCATAACCCAGGCTTGTAACAGCGGTTAAGCCCGTAAACAGGCTTGCTGTAAATTTTGACGGGTTCATTATCATGTTGTACAGATGTCCTGAAACATCGTCTATATAGGTATATAGAGTTGCCTTGCCGGGCACGCCGTACATTTTATGGGGGTTTGCATAAACCGCGTTATTTTCTTCCACCTGGTGCTGAATTGCAGCTCTGGTTTCATCGCTGAATTTTGTTTTTTCAAGCAGTTCCCGGGCTTCTGCATTTGAGAATTTTCTTCTTGATAATTCCCAGGCCATTTTTTCAGTGGAAAATTCCTTTTTATCCCCGGCTAAGGCTTTTTCTGTCTTGCCTGCCAGCGATTCTTCAAATTGTCTTTTTTCCTTTGCAACCGCATTTTCAATTAAAGTACCTATTTTCCTGATATTTTTCATTGTATGTCTTATTAGCATTACTGAAGCGGCTATAGCAGCCCCTCCTGCCAAAAGATGTAAAATGCCCGGGCCGGATTTCTGGTTTTTTTGCCCGGGTCCCTGTTCTGTTTTATTTGCGCTGAAAGCAATTTGTTTTGCCTGGTTTATACTGTCAAGTTCCTGTGATTTTGTATTAAGAAGGTACCTGACCAGTTGTTTTTTGCCGGAAAAACTTCTGGTCTCGATATTAATCATCTTTTCCTGGAAATCCCGCTGGATATCAGCTTCTTTTTTCTTGACCCATATTTCCTTCAGGCCGTCTACAGTATTTTTCAAGGCAAATGCCGCTGATGAAAAGGTAAATACAGCCATTGCCCCCAGGATTTTTTTAAGGTTAGGGTCTCTTAGCGCTTCATAAGTCGCAAACTGGCTTTCTGTCTGTATATTTATATTCATTCCTAAAGGAGGGCCTTTTTCAGAACTGGAAAGTAAATTTCTTGCTGACTTTGCAATTCGAGATAGAAAACCATCCATGGAAGCATTTTGAATAGATTCCGGGGCAAGTTTTCTTCTGTAAACACTTGCCAGAACTCCGGTAAACAGGGTTCCTGCGCCTAAAATGCCCAGCGGGACTCCAATCATAGCAAAAAAATGTTTTTCAGAGCCGTTACTGTCCGGTTTTTTAATGTTTATAAGGTCATCCGGCAAAGGTGTTTCATTAAAAGCCGACCCGTCCTTATACCTGTTATTTATAAAAGTCTCTGTAACTATACCTTTTTTGGTGGTTTTAATCATCCGGTCTGCCCTTGGATTACTGTTTTTAGCTTTCAGGGCCTCATCCTGCCTGAATTGTATTGCTTGCTGGGTATTGTTTAACATACTGCCTTAAGTTCCCTTTTTTGTTTTTTCTTCTCACTTTTGTTCCTGTTTTTTTTCTGCTGTTTATCCGGGTTTTCCTCTGAAATGAAAGCTGCCGGCGTAGTGAATTTCAGGATTTTTTCCTTTAAGGACTCTGTTTTTCTTAATAAAAGGTCCCGGAATAATTGTCTTTTTTCGTTATAAACTGCTATTAACCTGCTCAGGAAGGTTGTTTCCCTCAGTCTGGCTATGAGTTTTTTTATGTTATCTTTTATTGTTTCCTGGATTTTTTTAAGTTTTTCGCCTATTTGTGCGGTTAATTTGTTTACAACCCCTATAAGTGTAGTAACAGTAAATTTTAACGCGTTTACAACTTTGTTAAGTGTCTCTATAAGCGGATTAACCACGGTTTTAACAACTTTATGGCCAAACTGCAATACTGTTTGCTGTAATTGTTCGGTCAATTCCATTGCGCGGTTTTTTATGGCAATTAAATTTTGATACAGGGTTGATGACTGAATTTTTTCCAGTACTTTAAGCCTTTGTATTGCCATTTGTGTAAGTTGTTTGTCTTCCCGGGCTGCCAGCTTATTTTTTTGGATCATATTATAGACATAATATGCTTCACTCCAGGACATGCCGGTCCTTTTCCTGGTTTCAGAGGTATTGCCCCCGCCCCCGCCCGTTTTTCCCATACAAATTGGACAGGTGCCAGGGAACCCATGGGGGCATTTTGCGGCTGTCTGTAACCCTCCTGCCTGTTGTGCAGGGTTATTTGGGTTCATTGCCGTTTTCATATAAGCCTTATGAGAGTTATAACCAGGGTTATAGCTATTTGTATAAGGGTTTTCCGATTTTGATAATACAGAATAATTCGACAAAATAATATCTTCCACACTTTAGACAACAACGCATTAAACTGTTTTTAAACTAACAGTTCAACCAACTTCCTGCCCTAAAAAAACAAAAAACTGTCTTTTCAGAGAAAAATAACAGCTTTTAAGTCAAGCAAAATATATTCATAACTATCCTCCTTGTGCTCGCAAGAACTAATTCCGGTGCAAACAGGTATTCTGACTTAAAGCTGGTAGTTTTACACTGTTACCCTGCCTTTTACAGTTGCGGCACAGTCACGGAATTTCACCGTAGTTTCCCTGTTTATGCCGCAATATTATCACAGCAGGTTTGACTGTCAAAGGCTAAAAATGAAATTCTTAAAAAAGTTTAACAATGAGCTAGAACAATAGCACTTCAACCCTGTCCCCTTCGTAAAGCCCGGTGCATTCCGCGGGAATTTTTATTATCCCATGGGACTTAACAAGGGTTGAAAGAAACGAGGATTTGCCTGTATAAGGGTATGCGGTAATTTTACCTTCTTCATTTTCCAGCAAGCGTACTCTCACATAGTCCTCTTTTCCCTCAGGAGAAGCTATTTTCTTTGCCAGAAAAGCATCCAGCTTAATAGTATCTTTTTTATCCTGCCAGAAGGACCTTGGTGTACCTGCGAGCTTTCTTAATACAGGTTTGCCGAATACATGGAAGGAAGTCATACTAGATACAGGATGGCCCGGCAAGCCTATAACCGGTTTGTTATCCACTATTGCAAGCAAGATCTGGCTTCCCGGACGCATCGCAACTTCATGGGCAATCATCTTAGCATCTTTCAGCTCTTTTATGGCTTTTAGCGTATAATCCCTGTCCCCTGAAGAACATCCCCCTGAAACAAGAACCATGTCAGAAACCTCAAGCGCCTTTGATATAGCATTTTTTACCTGGTTTAAATCATCCCTGACAATTGCGGATATTCTTGCTATAGCTCCCAGTTGTTCCACAAAACCCTTTAAAACATAGCCGTTGGAAGAAATAATCTGGTCAATACCAGGTTCTACATCAATCGGGACAAGCTCATTACCGGTTGGGATAATCGTTACAACAGGCTTTTTGAACACTTTTACCTGCCTGTAGCCTATCCCAAGTATTCCGCCGATATCCTGGGGGCGAAGTTTCCTGTTTTTCCTGATGAAAATCTCCCCCGAACGCAAATCCTCGCCTCTTCCGGCAATGCAGTTGCCGGGAGAGGAACTTTTTAAGATTTTTACAAAGCCGTTTTCCTCTGTCCCATCTAAAGAAGGGATAACAGTATCAGCGTTTGCCGGAAGAAAATCCCCTTTTGATATTTTGATAGCCTGTTTTTCACCCAGAACCGAGCGGGCTTCTCCGGTTGTATCAGAAATAAGCTGGAGCTTAACAGGTTTTATTGCTGATGTATGGGAAATATCAGAAGACTTCAGGGCATAGCCGTCAATTATAGCCCTGTCAAGCGGCGGGTAATCCTTTTTTATCAAAATATCCTCATAAAGAATTCTTGATAAAGAGTCTTCAACATCAACATATTCTGATTTTAAATTTTCCTCGGGAAATACATTTAAATAATCTTCAAGAGCACTGTCTACAGTGTAATTTGCTGTACCTAAATTATCCGTTTCAAACATAAACCTGTCTTCCTGCAAAATTATATTAAAATAATTTATAATATATAGTTTACTTTATACATTCAGATTTAATCCAAAAAAAATACATATTAGCTTTTTAGAATAGTTAGATGTATAATTCTGAATGTATTATACTATAATACTGCCAGGTTAGAAAAAAACAAAGCTGATTTTTATAAAGCATATATATTAAAGCTGAATACCGGCAAGAGAAGTGAGACAGGAATGCTAGAACAAAAAACGCATGAAGTAACAGTTGATACGGTTATTTTCACTATTAGAAGAAATAATCTTGAAGTCCTGCTTGTACAGAGAGGCCAGGAACCCTTTAAGGGCAGGTGGGCGGTCCCCGGAGGTTTTGTAAGGCTGTCGGAAAACCTTGATGAAGCTGCTAAAAGGGTTCTTTATGAAAAAACAAGCGTTAAAGATGTTTACCTGGAGCAGCTCTATACATTTGGCGAGCCGGAACGTTATCCAAGCGCAAGGGTTATTACGGTCAGTTATGTAGCTCTTATCAGATCAGATGAGCTTGAACTCTCGGCAGAAGAAGGTTTAAATATTCAGCAGATCGCGTGGCACCCGGTTTATAGTATTCCTGAACTTGCTTTTGACCACAAGGACATACTTAACTACGCAATTAAAAGACTAAGAGCCAGGCTGGAATACACTCCTATCGCATTTCAGCTCCTGCCTAAAAAATTCACCCTTACAGAACTTCAGCGCACTTATGAATCAATCCTGGATACTGAGCTGGATAAGAGAAATTTCAGGAAAAAAATGATCTCTCTTGGCATTCTGAAAGAATATGACGAGTTTACCAAGGAATCTTCAAAGCGTCCCGCGCGTCTTTACGGTTTTAACGAAGATTCAATTGAAGGCAGAAAAGGCCTTATGACTGCAAGTTAAAAGAAGATTCATGAAAAAACTCGCCTTTGTAATAAATGTTTTCAGGGAAGACGGTTTTCGCAGCGGCGGCGAAAAACTCTTTTATGAGCTTGTAAACAGGTCAATTCAGGATGGCCATCAGGTTGACCTGTACTGCACGACTTATTTAAGCGAAAAAAACATCTTAAAACCCCGCTTAAATAAGCTAACTTTGCTTGGACACCCAAAGGATTTTAAGTATCCCGGCAAAATCAAAGCTTTTTACGATAAGGTCAAATCCCTTACCGAAAAAGAAAATTACGACTTTATACTATCAGAAAACATTTCCCCGCCGATTGATGTCGGAATCCTCCAGGGGCATTCGCTCATTCATTACAGGGATAAAGCAGGAAATTTATTTTCAAAACTCCTGTACAGCCTGGCCAAATCAAAACACATAAAAGCTCAAAAGCAATGGCTAAGGGAGCCTTATAGAAAGATTATTGTCCCATCCAGGGTTTTAAAAGAGGAATTAGTCAGGAATTTTGGGGTTCCCGAGGAAAAATTTCTTGTTATGCACCCGGGCGTTGATCTTCCGGAAGAGACTCCTCATAGAAATACTGATAAACCCTTTACATTTGGGCTTTCAGCTCCCGGTTTCAGCAAAAAAGGGGGGTATGTGTTTTTAAAAGCGCTAAAAATCCTGGACAACAGGGGTTATGAGTTCAAAGCAAGGGTAATTTGCCCTAAGTTCAGGAAAAACCCCTGGTTACAATTCCTGGTTAATCAGTCCGGCCTGGGACAAAAGATTGAATTTATTCCTTATCAGCAGGATATGGGCGAATTTTACAGTTCTGTTGACTGCGTTGTCATGCCGTCAGTTATGGAAACCTTTGGGTTAGTGGCGCTTGAGGCTATGATTCGGGCAAAACCGGCAATTGTAAGCTCGTTTTGCGGGGTTTCTGAGATAATTTCAGATAACCGGAATGGTTTTATCTTTGATATGACCGCTAAAAACCATAAAAACCTCGCAGAAAAAATGGAATTTTTGCTAAATAACAACGCAGAATATGAAAAAATTTCCCAAAATGCCTATGACACAGCGCTTAATTATAGTTGGGAAAATTTTTACAAAGGCTTTAAAGAAGAATTGACGAAGATTTAACCAACAATTATGAAACTTTTGCGAGTTTTTTAATGGAAATAGTATAGCCCAGAGTCCTGAGTATTTTTGAAAGCGTGTCAAAACGAGGGCTTACCTGGTTTGAGAAAATTCTGTATAAATTTTGCCTGTTTAAACCTGATTTACGCGCCAGTTCAGTTATGCCCCCCTGTAGTTCCGCAACTCTCTGGATGGCGATCATTAATGCTCTGGTATCTCCATCTTTTTCATATTCTTCAAGAGCAGTTTCCAGGTAACCGGAAGCATTTTCCGGAGATTCCGACAAATAGCCTTTCAGGTAATCATCCCAGTTTTGTAAGTCTCTTTTCATCTTATATTCTCCATATAGTCTTTATAATAAGCTTTAGCCTTCTTTATATCCTTGCTTTGAGTAGATTTATCCCCACCGCAAAGCAGTATAATTATCGTACTGCCATCTTGGGCAAAGTAAACTCTATAACCCGAGGAAAAATGAAATCTTAGTTCATAAATATCATCAATACATTTACAATCACCCGGGTTACCTTCTGAAATACGGTCAATTCTTGCAAATATGCGTTCTTTTGATTTTTTATCCAAAGAGTTAAGCCATTCCAGAAAAGGAGATTTCCCTTTTTCGTTTTCATAGACTTTTATTATTTTTCTTTTCATAAAAACAGTGTAGCATATTTGCGACAAGTTTCAACAGGAAAAAATAAATTATATACTACCAGGACTGCTGATTTGCTTGAAAATTCAGGTAATTTATGAGATAAAGTTTTTATTAATTGAGCATTTTATCCGGGGCTTTGCAATTGTTAGGCAGTTTAAACCAAATAAAAACCGAATTTATTGAGATCGGCAAACGCCTGTATGACAAGGGCTTTGTCCCTGGTTCATCAGGAAATATAAGTTTTAAGGCTCAAAACGAGATTTTAGTAACCGCTTCCGGCTGCTGCCTTGGGGAATTAACAGAAGATGATATTATCACAGTAGACCCTGACGGGAACTTGCCTGGCCGGCATGGAAAACCATCGTCAGAAAGGTTTATGCACACTGAAATTTACAAGCGAAGACCTGGTATAAACTGCATAATCCACGCCCACCCGCCAAAATCAACAGCCCTGTCAGTTGCGGGTGTTGACCTAAAAGCCCCGCTTATAGCCGAAGCAGTAGTTACCATGGGCGAAATTCCCCTTATACAATACCAGACCCCCTCTACCCTTGAACTGGCTACGCTTATAGCAGATAATTTCATAGACCATGACGCTGTTTTAATGGCAAACCATGGCGCTACAGTATGCGGTAAAGGGCTAAAAAAGACTTTTTATAAGCTGGAAACCCTTGAGTTCCTGAGCGAGATTTATATTATAACCGCAATGTTAAATAACAGAAATGAGATTCCGCAGGAAAAAATAGGAGAGTTGCTAAAAATACGGGAAAAAATGGAGTCGTAAAAATGCCGCACTTCTTTATAAAACAGGAAAATATTTCGGGAAATAAAATCATTATCACTGAAAAATCAGACCTGAACCATATTATAAACGTGCTCAGGTACAAAAAAAGAGACAAATTAGTCTTAAAAGGGCCTGATAACTATGTTTATGAGGTTACTATAAAGTTTATATCCGAAGATTCCATTGAGTGCGAAGTTAACGAATGCTATCTTTCCGATAAAACCCTGGCCATAAACATTTCACTTGCACAAAGTATCTTAAAATCCCCAAAACAGGACTTATTAATTCAAAAAGCCACAGAGCTTGGGGTTAAGGAAATTATCCCGTTTACCAGCCGGAATACAGTGGTAAAAATAGTTTCTGAGAGGGATATGTCCCGCAAAGTCCAGAAATGGCAAAAGATTGTTTATGAATCAGCAAAACAGTGCCAGAGAGGTGATCTTGCCAGCGTGGAAGCAATTATTGACTTTGACGGGTTATTAGACCTGGACAGGTTTGACCTTAAGGTTCTGTGTTCTGAAAAGCAGGGAGAAGTCTCCATAAAGCAGTTTTTGCAGGAAAATAAGCGCAATATTTGTTCAAACTCTAATATACTTCTAATTATCGGGCCAGAAGGCGGATGGGATGACCGGGAAATGAACAGTTTCAAGGAAGCCGGCATAGTCCCTCTTACTCTGGGCAAACTGGTTTACCGCGCAGAAACCGCTGCTGTAGCTGCTCTTTCCCATATTGTTTATGAGTACGAGCTCTAAAATATGCTATAATAATATAAAAAAAGAGGGCTAAACAATGGCTACATCAAGAGACAGGCTAAATCAAATAATTGAAAACCTTAATGAGCTTGAGCTTTCAGAGGTCGTTGATTTTGCGGAATTTATAAGTGAAAAAAGGAAAAAATTATTTGATAAGGCATTCAAATCAGTAAAAGAGGATGAGCAAGACCTGACAGAAGAAGAAATTAAGGAATTAAAGGAAGCAAGTTCCTCTGAGTCTATCTCTTATAGAGAAATGTGGGGAGAAAATGACCTATAGGATTGAATTTTCCAAAAAATTCCAAAAAGATGTCCAAAAACTCGATAGTCAGGTTGCCAAACAAATAAAATTTACTATAGATAAATTTATAATTAATCCTTTTTCCTGTGAATGGGTTAAATTAAAGGGATTTGAAAACTATTACAGAATAAGAAACGGTAATTACAGAATTATTTTTGAGAAAACCGAACATGATGTAATTGTGATAAAATTTCTCAGGGTTAAACACCGAAGAGATATTTATAAAGATTTATCATAATTATGCTCAGCCTTCACAATGAAATTAATAAAAAACTGCTTGAGCTGTGTCCTGCCAGCGTGGAAATTTATATTGTGGGCGGTTATATAAGAGACATAATCCTTAAAAGGGAATGCTATGACCTTGACTATGCCGTGCTTGGAACTTCGGCTGTTGAATTCGCCGAAAAAGCCGCTAAACACTTCCAAGGGCACTTTGTGGTGCTGGACAGGGTTCATGACATTGCAAGAGTTGTTATGCCGGATAAGAAAAATTATCTTGATTTTGCAGGATGCGTTGGCGGAAATATAAATACAGACCTGGCCAACAGGGATTACACAATTAATGCCGTAGCATGCCGGCTAAAAGACGATAACTGCGAGATCATAGACCCTTTTAACGGGAGAAAAGATATTGAAAATAGAACTATACGGGCAATTTCAGAAAAAAACCTGACGGAGGATCCCCTGCGCTTTCTCAGGGCATTCAGGCTGGCAGCGCAGTTTGGGTTTGAAATAGAAGGCCGGACTCTTGAATATATAAAAAAACACCACGAACTTTTAAGCGAAGTTGCCTTAGAAAGAGTAAATACAGAACTTTTAAAACTGTTTGAATCCGAAAACTCAGCTTATAACCTGGCTTTAATGAAGCAAACCGGGGTTTTATTCCAAATTATACCGGAGTTGGCCGCTCAAAAGAAGGTCCCGCCTAATTTGCACCATCACCTGTGCCTGATTGACCATTCAATAGAAGTTGTAAGAAACCTTGAATGTCAGCTAAAGGAGTTTCCTGACTGGGCACAACGCAGAATTAACAGGGAATTTACAACAAATATTAAAGCAATTAGCCTTCTTAAGACAGCGGCGCTTCTTCATGACCTGGGAAAGCCGGCTACATGGACAATTGAACAAGATGGCCGGCACAGGTTCATAAAACACGAAGAAGTTGGAGCTGAGCAGGCTGTGGAATTGCTAAAAAGGCTTAAGTTCAGCAAAAATGCCTCTAAATATATAATCATGCTGATTAAAAACCACTTATATCCCTCTCAATTAATACGAGAAGGCATAGATAAGATTTCAGAAAAGGCAATAATGAGGTTTTTCAGGCGAATCACCGATAATACACCTGATCTTTTGCTGCTGGCGCTTGCTGACAGGTTAAGCGCTAGAGGGCCTGAAATCAATGAGGAAACCATTGAAAAAAACCTGAACGGCACATATGAACTTCTGGAGAAATACAGGGTATCCAGGGAAGAAGTAAAGACAATTCCAAAGTTGCTGACAGGCAAAGATATAATGGAAATCCTTGATATTTCAAAGGGGCCGATGGTGGGAAAAGTACTGAAAGCTTTGAGAGAAGAGCAGATTTGCGGAAATGTTAATACGAAAGAAGAAGCTGTCAGATTCATAAAAAGTTTTAAAAACTATACTAAAAATGTCTGAAAACGCTTTCCCCTTCCTTTGAAGAAAGGGGGGCAGGTAGGCGGGTTTCAGACATTTTTTATTTTTTAATTCAATTAATTTCCTAATTAACTTGAGTCGCGAATTGCATGTATGCAACATTTGCCAAAACCCGCCCACAGCCACCCTAGTTGCTAAGTAGGTAACAAAAAATTTTTACTCATTTCGTCATTCTGAGCCGCCTCCCGCCATAGGCGGGGCGGGCGAAGAATCTCATTGTTTTAGACCTTGAGA
>JANQEB010000095.1 GCA_028278605.1 Candidatus Gastranaerophilales bacterium | reverse complement strand
ATTCAGTTCTAAATTGGATAAATTAAACTTAAACTGTCACCCCGCACTTGATGCGGGGTCTAGCCAATTAATGCTGATACGCGATAAGTAAAAGTTGGCTAGATGCCGTGTCAAGCACGGCATGACATATCTTTTTTAATTCCAGAATTGAAAGACCCTGATATATTTCCAGCCAGTTATATTTAAATACATTTATGTAAGGGTTATTTGTAGAAAAATTAGTATTTTGATAACCTAAAATTGCATTTTTTACAAAAATTTACAAAGCCAGGGTAATTTTTTATGTTCAGGGGATTTATAAGATTGTAAGAAGTTAGAAAAAATTTTTAATGATTACCATTACGAATAATAACCGGGTAAGGTTAAATTCCTCGCCGCAAATAAAAAATAATAGCAAGCCTGAAATCCTGGCCGGGGCTATAGAGGTTAATAAGGCGGATATTTCAGGGGAATTGCCGTTTTCTTCTTTAAAAGCAAATTTTTTAACCCAAACAAATTGTTCGGTTTTATCATTTAAAGCAAAACAGCCTGATTTATTTAATCAATTAATATCATCAAAAGGCGGGCTTAGTACAATAGAAGAGAACCCGACAGGGATTTATGCCTTTATCAAAAAACATGACGCAGCTCCTGCCCAGGTAAGAGATTGTCTTGACAGAGTTTTAGAAAATGACAGATTAAGAGATGGCTTTATAAAAGAAATAACAGAGAAACCCAGGGAATCAGCTCAAATTACAACTGTGTTAATAAAAAAACTTGGCGGAAGAAGTAAGTTTAAAGACTGGTATTTAAATTCATACTTAAAGGCATTTAAAAAATTTACGGAAAGATTTTATACAAAAGCTGAAACAATTGAGGAAATGTTAAAGTTTTCTCCTAATTGGCGTTTGGATATATTACAAAATAAATATGCGGCTCAGATGTCTAAAAAATACGCTGAAGAGGGAAACAGGAATTTCGTGATAGGAGAAGTTCCGGAAGAATTTGGAAGCCGTGAAAACTTCTATTCAGTTATTGATAACCTTGCAAATAGACAAAGTGAGGAATCCGGGAACATTGATGTTGACCGGCAAACATATGGCTTTGAAAAATTAAGGCAATTCTGGGATAAATTAACTTACAAGGTTACAACGAACGGAAAAAATTATATTGTTAAAATAGATGAGAAGAAAGATTACTTTGATAGAATGAGGGCTGATTCTGTATATATTGATTCAGCAGTTGATTATTACTTAAATGCAAATAATTGTAAAAATACAGCAAAAATTCATTTTTATGACTATTCCCGTAATGCTGCTTTGTATGAATTTGTTGAGGGAAATCCGCCGCAATCTTTTAGAGGTTTAAATCTTTGGCAATTAAATAAAAAACTACCAGACTTAAACTCACTGGGTATATATATTAATGATCCAAACCTGGATAATTTTATTATTAACACGGGAGAAAGGACACCTAAGCTTATAAATTCAGGACATGTAACATATTTTGACCCGTTGAAACCGGGCTCACATTTTCACCTTATAAACCTGCCCAATTACCTGGGAACGGATGTAACAAAACTGGCAACCGTTCCGGAACTCATTGAAACTTTAAACGCAAAATAAGGGTAAATAAAATGATTACTATTAATAATAAAAATACATTAGTATACTTTTATAAAAATATTGATAATAACCAAAAGTTTTTTCCTGCAAAAATTCAAAAACAACAACAGGAATTACCTGGCACTTCCAATTTTAAAAGCTTATGGGATATTAAGGGTTTAAGTTTTGGAGAATTAGGGGAAATTGGGGAAATTACTATTAAAGAGCCTGTTACGCCTGAATATCAGGAAGATGAAAAATACAGAAAAAAGCTGGCAGAAGCACTCAAAGCTGAATACGGGATTACAGCTTCTCCTGAAGAATTACGATCTGTAATGGGAGCTGAGGAACTAAAGTTTATTTTAGCTGAAGAGTTAAATCCGGAAAACTTTTCCACAGGTGAAAACTTTGAAAATGTAAGAAGCGGTAAGTTCAAAGTTAATCTGCATATGCATACCGGGTATTCTGACGGAACAATGAGTGTTGAACAACTTCTGGGACAGGCTGCGGCATATGCTGATTATAGAGCTGATAAGTTAGGTAAAGCCGACCCTGTAATTGTTGCCGTAACCGACCATGATATGCTGGACGGCGCAAAGGAAGCTATAAAATTAATAGCTCAAAATCCTGAAAAATATAAGAATATACGTTTTGTTCCCGGCATAGAATTTAACACCTTTTATAAAATTCAGGATGACTCCGGCAATACAGATAAAAGACAATTTGAAGTACTGGGCTATTGCATTAATCCGTTTGAAACCAACCAGCCGGAAGATAGGGATGTCGCAAAATTTGTTAAAAAGGGAAGGACCCAAAATGAAGATTATTTAAAGGAAATAATAGCAGAGCTTAACAAATGGGAAGAGGCAGCAGGAGTTTCTTTAACCGATATCGGTGAATTTAAGGCTAGCTCAAGATATGCGAGTATTTTAGGAAGCCCGGGGTTTATGAACGGAATCAAAGAGGGCTTAGCAAAAACTTTCGAAAGAAAAAAATTGCCTGATAAAGATAATAAGATTAACGAAATATGCGAGAGGCATATACAAAGGTATGGCAACTGGGGGGTAAATTCCGGTACACCAGATGTAGAAAAAATAGCTGAGGTTGTAAATTCATCAGGTGCAGGCTTTATAGGAATTGCTCATCCGGCAAGGAATTTTAATAATCCTGAACTTAAAGCTTATTTGGATTTAGGGAAATTATTTCCGGAATTTAAACAAATGGGAGTAGAAGCCGCAGAAGTAAATTACCGGTATGCCGATACACATGGTGTCAATGAATTTTTTAGAGCTTATATAAAAAATTCAGCGGAAAAATCAGGGATGCTCAAAACCGGCGGGCATGATAACCATAAAGATAATATATTTACCAACAGTAAGCAATTTGAAAATCTTCCGGGCGATATAAAGGGGATTCTCACTGGTAATTAACTCCAATGACGGGTTATCAGGTTGATTACGGATCTATGCGCCAGGTTTTACCGAATCTTCCCGCACAATTTTTTCGGCCTTGACTAACAGTACCTCAATTTCATCAGAGGCGGGGCTTTTGGGTCTTGCCATTTCCCCGGCAATTTTTTTATTCAATGTTTGGGCTGCTTTTAGCCCTTCCTTCTCCCTGTAAGAGGGAACTTTTGCCAAAACATCCTTAACAACAGAAGCTTGCATTACCTTTTCTGTAACAACAGCTATTGCTCCTGAGATAGAAACCTTTACCCGGCTGGTTGTATCAGCTATTTTATAGGCCAGGCCAAGCTCTCTGTATTGCATTCTGTAGGACTCAATATTTTTTTCAACCTTTTGCTGAGCTTCATGCAATTTTTTTTTCCGGGCAGAATCATTAATTTCAAGCATTTCATTATCTTTAATTTCTTTTTTAATTTTTTGAAGCTTTTTTTCAGAATTTGAAAGCTGAATTTCAAGCAGCAAAGGCTTTGATGAAATATTATCCGAGTTTACCATATTTATATCAAGGTCGTTTATGCCGATTAATTCTTCATGCTCTTCCGGGCGGGGGTTTTGCTGCAAATATAGCTGCTTTTTAGCAAAACTAATCCGCTCCACCTTTTTATGAGGCAGGTATTTCCCGTATTTTTTCTTTTCTGTCTTTATATTGCCTGAGATATTCACAACGCATACCTGTAGTAAACTTGAATTGCCAATTGCTTTTTTTCAAAATTCCTTAAAACACCCGCCCAATCCACCCTGAAGGTAGGCGGCGGCGAAGCCGCCGCCTTTTTTCTATAAATTTTAAAGAATTTTGAATCAGTCATATCAAGCCTTTTAACTATTTAGCAATTCGAGTGTAGTAAGGAGTTTAAACAATCATAACGGGTTTTTCCTGATTATTTATCGTATTGTAAAAGGATTTAGTGCATAGTTAAGTAAATTTAGTCGGATAAATTATGTTCATTTTTTAGTTTTATAATGATCTAAAAAATAACCGATAATATTATTTATGTAATAAGG